>CAXIBS010000036.1:0-16993 GCA_964022585.1 uncultured Colwellia sp. | reverse complement strand
ACCTAATTGGTATAAATGCTTGCGAGCAAGCTTTTTCAACACTTCCACAAGTCGCTATCTTTGATACGGCATTTCATCAAAGTATGCCTGACAAAGCATTTCTTTATGGTTTACCTATTAAGTTATATCAAGAGCATAGCATTAGACGTTATGGCTTCCATGGAACGAGTCATTATTTTGTAGCTAACCAAGCAGCAAAATTGATGAGCAAGCCTCTAAGTCAATGTAATTTAATAAGTGCCCATTTAGGTAACGGTTGTAGTGTAACTGTTATAAAAGACGGTCAAAGTGTTGATACCAGCATGGGAATGACACCACTTGAAGGCGTAATGATGGGCACTCGCAGCGGAGATATAGATGCCGGTATTGTTTGCCACCTCATCAAACAACTTGGATACACCGCAGAAGAGATTGACACCTTATTAAACAAGAAAAGTGGTTTGCTTGGCTTATCTGAACTTAGTAATGATTGTCGAACATTAGAAACAACTATGTTAGATAAAAGTCATCCACAATCTGCACAAGCAAGATTAGCATTAACCGTTTTTTGTTATCGAATAGCAAAAAGTATTGCTTCATTTAGTGCAAGTATTAGTAAATTAGATGGTTTAATTTTTACTGGTGGTATCGGTGAGAATTCAGCTTGGGTTCGTCAAGAAATTATTAACCAATTAAGTTTATTAAACTTCCATCTTTGTGAAGAAAAAAATCAAGCAACTTGTTTTGGTGCAAGCGGTAACATCACAACTGATACCTCAAGGCCTTGTTGGGTAATTACAACAAATGAAGAATGGGTTATCGCTGAGCAATCTGCAGCATTACTGGCAGGAGCGTTATAATGACAAATAAACCAGATTCTCATCGCATAATGTTAATCCCTGTAGGCTTTGGTGTTGGACTTACCAGTGTCGCTCTTGGCTTACTACATACTTGTGAACAAAAAGGTATCAAAGTTGGACATTTCAAACCAATTAGCCAACCTTCACGTAATTCGTTAGCTAAAAAAAATAAAACAAATGAAGCGGTTAGCCTTTCACAAAATAGTCACTGTATTTCATTGAGTTATTTTGAAGAAAAAATGGCTGACGGCTTTCATGATATTGTCCTTGAAGATATTGTAGGTAATTTTGATGATTTTAATCAAGATCAAGAAGTTGTCATTATCGAAGGACTAATTCCTACAACTCGACAACCCTACGCAGGCCGAATTAACAGAGATGTCGCTCAAGCACTTTGTGCTGATATTGTTTTAGTTGCTGCACCAGGTAATGACAGCACCGAAGCATTTGAAAACAGACTCGAAGTTACCGCCGAAACCTATGGTGGTACTAAAAACAAACACTTATTAGGTTGTATTATTAATAAGTTAAATGCACCGGATCAAGACGAATACGGTCTATTACCTAAAGAAGAAGAAATAAACACCGATTTTGACATCACTCCATGGAAAAACTTGAATATTTTCAAAAATAGACATTTTGATTTACTCGGTTCTATCACATGGGAAATGGATCTAATTGCTCCACGTATTATGGATATTAGTAACTACCTTGAAGCTAAAATAATTAACGCTGGGGACATGGAACACAGACGCTTTCGTAGTGTTGCATTTTGTGCACGTAGTGTTAGTAACCTTGTTAGTTATTTAGTGCCAGGCCGCTTAATTGTAACCCCAGGCGATCGTACTGATATTATAATCGCAACTTGTTTATCTGCCCTAAATGGAACAAAACTTGGCGCATTGATTTTAACCAACGGTTTTGAGCCATCAAAAGAAATTTGGGACTTATGTCAACAAGCACTAAATGCAGGCTTACCCGTGCTTTCTGTGCCGTGGGACACGTGGCAAACATCTCGACACATTATGAATTTCAATCCTGAAATTCCTCAAGATGATATTCAGCGTCAAGATAAAGTAAAACAACATATTACAGATAACTTATCAAAAGATTGGATCACTCGCCTTTCAGCTAAAGTAGAATCTAATTATTTATTATCACCGCCAGCCTTCAGACACAAACTAACTGAGCTTGCTCGTCAAGCAAATAAACTGATTGTACTGCCAGAAGGTACCGATATTCGTACAATAAAAGCCGCAGCTATTTGTTGTGAACGTAATATTGCCCGTTGCCAATTAATTGGTGATAAAGAAGAGATTTTGCGAATAGCAGAGCAACAAGGAATTAATTTACCCGAAACGCTTTTAATTACTGATCCTGATAATATCAGAGAAAATTATGTTAAACCTTTAGTTGAATTAAGAAAAGACAAAGGATTAACAGAAGTTATTGCCCAAGAAAACTTAAAAGATAATGTTGTATTATCAACTGTTATGCTGCAAATGGGGCAAGTAGATGGCTTAGTTTCAGGGGCAGTAAATACCACAGCAAATACTATCAGGCCTGCTTTACAGCTAATTAAAGCTGCACCTGGCAACTCTCTGGTGTCGTCTATCTTCTTTATGCTATTACCTGAACAAGTACTTGTTTACGGTGACTGTGCAATCAACCCTGATCCAAATGCCGAGCAATTAGCAGACATTGCTATTCAATCTGCAGATTCTGCAGCCGCTTTTGGTATACCGCCACGTGTCGCTATGATTAGTTACAGTACGGGAAGCTCAGGCCAAGGTGCAGATGTAGAAAAAGTTACGCGTGCAACACAGTTAGCAAAAGCTAAGCGACCTGACTTAATCATTGATGGACCATTACAATATGATGCTGCCATTATGGAAAGTGTTGCGAAGAAAAAAGCACCAAATAGCCCTGTTGCAGGCAAAGCTACAGTGTTTGTATTTCCTGATTTGAATACCGGGAATACAACTTACAAAGCAGTACAACGTTCTGCAGATTTAGTAAGTATTGGCCCTATGCTTCAAGGGATGAACAAGCCAGTTAATGACTTATCTCGTGGTGCACTAGTTGATGATATTGTTTATACAATTGCGTTAACCGCAATTCAAGCTACACAATAAAAAGATAATCAGTTACTTTTTATACACCAATAAATATAACTACATATCAATAAGTTAAGCACACACCCAAAGATTGTTCACAATGATATCCACAGGTTTTGTGGATATCATTGCACTTATTATTTTCTTAACAACACTTACTAAGTTTTTTGTTTTTATATGATAGGAAGACAATGCTATTTGTTGTAACAACGTTAAAATAAGTTTCTTTCTCCCCTCTTTAAATAAAGCATATTTCTTAGCACTCCTCTCGCTTTCATACATTATAATGCTAGACCTTCCTCTAGAGTTAATGACTAAAAGTCGTTATAGTAGCTCATCATGTATCCTTAGCCCCTTGCCTAACTGTTAAAATGACCTTAACGCTAAAAAAATTAGATGAATGTTTTACTATTCATCGCTTGCCTAAACTCAGTGAAATTCCTTCACAAGTATTTAGTGCCCCAATATATTTTATAGCAAATACAGACGATGAAGTTTCAATAGTTTTACCTCAAGATGTTGTCATAGAAAGCAACAAATCAGAAAAAAATTGGCAAGCTTTTAAAGTAGCTGGACCTTTAGATTTCGCTTTAACAGGGGTTTTATCTAAAATTGCTACTGTGCTAGCTGAAAAAGAGATTAGTATTTTTGCAATTTCTACCTTTGATACTGACTATATTCTCGTAAAAAAAGATGTATGTGATGCCGCTATTAATGCTCTTAAAGCCAACAAATATCACATTTCATAATCCTATAATTTAACCTTCTGAGATATTCATACTAATGACTAAAACAATTACTCTATACGGCATAAAAAACTGCGATACTGTAAAAAAAGCACAAAAGTGGCTTACAGAAAATAGCATTGATTATGATTTTTTTGACTTTAAAAAATCAACATTAACCAATGAGTTACTTTCTCAATTTGTTGAGCTAAATGATTGGAGCACGTTATTAAATAAACGTAGTACTACTTATCGTAACTTAAGCGAAGAAATAAAAAACAACCTAACAGATGACGTTGCATTTGAACAAGTACTTGCACAGCCAACTTTATTAAAGCGCCCATTATTACTAATTGTAGAAGATGGTTCTGCTACTGATTTAACGCTGCATTTAGGCTTTAAAGCTGAAAACTACCAAGATATTTTTAAATAATAAAACATACTGTTCTTTAACAATGAAGCTCAACAAGCTTTAGAATAAACTTACTTAATTAATGCAAAGAGTTAACATGCCTAACCCAACCAGTAATGTCATAAAACTAGCAATAGACTTAATTTCTCGACCATCAATCACTCCTGAAGATGCTGGTTGTCAGCAAGTTATAAAAGAGCGCTTAGCCAAATTAGGTTTCACCAACGAAACCATGATTTTTGAAGACACAACCAATTTGTGGTCTCGCCGCAATGGTGGAATAAAATCAGATGATATTGTATTTTGCTTTGCCGGTCATACTGATGTAGTACCACCTGGAAATTTAGAGCTATGGAACACGCCACCTTTTGAACCTACCATTATTGACGGTATGCTTTATGGCCGTGGCACTGCAGATATGAAAGGTAGTCTAGCAGCAATGATTGTTGCAACAGAACGCTTTGTAGAAGATTACCCAACCTATAAAGGTGCCATCACTTATTTGATTACTAGTGATGAAGAAGGTCCTTTTATTAATGGTACAACTCGCGTAATTGATACCTTAGAAGCACGTAATGAAAAAATAACTTATTGTATTGTAGGTGAGCCTTCAAGTACCAATACTGTTGGCGATGTAATTAAAAATGGTCGACGTGGCTCTATCTCAGCTGAAGTAGATATTAAAGGAAAACAAGGCCATGTGGCCTATCCTGAGCATGTTAAAAACCCCATTCATTTAGCTATGCCAGCCTTAGCTGAGCTGAGCCAAAATCACTGGGATCATGGTAATGATTACTTCCCTGCAACCAGTTTTCAATTATCAAATATCAACTCCGGTACAGGGGCGACTAATGTTGTGCCTGGTCATTTAACTGCTTTATTTAACCTACGTTATAGCACTGAGCTAACCGATCAAATTATAGTAGAAGAAGTTGAGTCTATTTTAAATAAACACCAGTTAGAATATGACATCAAATGGACATTTAATGGTAAGCCTTTTATTACTGAGCTTAACAATGAAAAAGGAGATTTTTTAACTGCAGTAAGCCATGCTGTTACCACCGTAACAGGTAATAAACCTGTATTATCAACATCTGGCGGTACATCCGATGGCAGATTTATCGCGCCAACTGGTGCAAAGGTTATTGAGTTAGGACCTTGTAATGCCACTATACATCAAGTAAATGAATCTGTTTCTTGTGATGATTTAGATAAGCTATGCGATATTTACTATGCTTGTTTAAAAGAAGTACTCCTTTAAAAAGTCCAGAAAAGCTGATGAAAATAACAACTAATAGTGAGATAATTTTAGGTGATAAAAATAACCAAATATTGGGTTTAACCGATCAACATATACATTATTTAACCACTGAAAGTATAGACTCTACTCAACCACGTTTAAAGTCACACATTGGTATTCATCAGCAAATGCGACCTGCCTTTAAAGCATTACGCAAATCTGCTTTAAAGGCAGGTCTAGAGTTAAAAATTGCTAGTGGATTTCGCTCATTTGAAAGACAATTATATATATGGAATAACAAATTCAATGGCAATATAGCTATAAAGAATATGGATGGAAATACTGTTGATATAAGTAAGTTATCTGATTGGCAGATTATAAAATCTATTCTTGTATACTCTGCGCTACCTGGAGCAAGTCGCCATCACTGGGGTTGTGATATTGATGTGTATGCCCCCAACTTATTAGCTATTGATCAATCATTGCAACTTGAACCTTGGGAGTATCAAGAGTCAGGACCTATGGCATCATTATCAACATGGCTCACAGAGCATGCCGCGCAGTTTGAATTTTATATGCCCTACGATTGTTATCGAGGTGGCGTTGCAGAAGAGCCATGGCATTTATCTTTTTTACCATTAGCAAAACAATATCAAAAAAGCTTTGATCTTCAGATATTACGCACTTGCCTGCAACATTCAGATATAGCAGGTAAAACGGTGATTATTGATAACCTCGAGGAAATTGCTACACAATATATTAATAATGTTAATGCCTATAAATAAGAGCTTTATACACCCCAAGTTAATTACATTATTCAATTTTTAGTGGTAACTGAAAAACAACGATATTTCTTCAATTATAATTAGATTCATTACAAGATAGGAAAACTCATGGAAAACTGGATAGCGTATATCATTATCGCCATTGCTTTTATCATTATAATCGGTAATTTTAGTACCTTTCAAAAAAATACTAATCAAAAAATGCGTAAAAAGAACTTAAATGACTTAAAAGAAACTTTACCAAGAACTCAAAAAACTCAACACACAATGCCAACAATAGAAAAAGAACGACTAAAAAAATAGACTTCTATAATAACTGACTTTAAACAGCTGTTTTACAGTCTCTTTCACACGTGATTTTTAAAGTAATAATAAATAAAAACATTAATTTAGATAACAAAGTAGCATAAAACTATTTTATTATCGATTTTGCACTATATTGATAATATAACAGCATTTTTTCTTGACGAAATATGGTTTTTCATCAGACGATTATTGTATCAATAAGGACAAATAAATAGTGCAAATGTTTAATAATATATTTCCGTTTGTTTCTGAGGGGTATAGTCTAACTAATACTATTCAAGGAGAATATAACCTTTGGATGGTGATATTTTCAGCTTTTATTGCTACATTTTCCTCTTATACCGCATTTCGTTTAGCCTCTTCTATCAAGAACGTCTCAAAGAATAAAAATACTGTTATTTATTTTATTCTTTCTTCTTTTGTCTTCGCTACAGGAATATGGTCAATGCATTTTATTGGAATGCTTGCCTATAATACGGGTCACCCTGTTAGTTACGACGTAGCGACCACCTTGGTATCTTTTATTCCAGCTTTCATAGCTGCTGCAACCGTGCTAAATGATTTATCAAACACTCAACCCACAATCAAAAAGCTCATATTTCACAGTATTGTTATGGGGGCTGGCATAGGGCTAATGCATTATATAGGGATGTATTCAATGAAGATGAATGCATCCCTATTCTATATCCCTTCACTTTTTGCACTTTCTATCGTGTTGGCTATTATTTTGTCTTTCATTTCGTTAGCAATAAAACCTTTACTTAACAAATATAGACAGGGCTATTATAAATCAAAGTCATCGCTAATCGGCGGCATTATTATGGGTGGCTCCATCACGACTATGCATTATGTAGGTATGGAAGCAACCGCTCTAATACCTAACAGTAATGATATATCCCCTTCTGTATTCAATGCTCCTTTTTTAGCAGTTATAGTATCTATCATATCTTTTATCACCATTCTCATTGCTTTTTTACTCATTCAAAATCAGAAAAAAAACTTATTAAGTAAAGGTTCTTTCTATTTCAGAAGAAAAATTTATTTAACTATCGTCAGCTTAACTGTCTTTGTATTTTTGATGTCAGTGATCATATTTGACTTTAACAAACAAAAAATATTAAAAGATACCGAGGACAGTTTACAGTCAGTTTTAAATACAACACATGCAGGTCTCAGCTTATGGATTAGTGATAAATCAAATTATTTATCCGAGCTTGGTAGGAATGAAATATTATCATACTTCACTGAACAACTCGTGAAGTCTCCACTACAACCTGATGAATTAAGCACAAATTTAATACTTGATGATGTGAGAAGTTTTTTCCAACAAAGACAAAATGTATTTGGTAAAACAGGTTTTTTTATTATTTCAATTGACGGTGTGAGTCTTGCCTCAAGTAGAGATAGTAATATCGGTACTAAAAATTTAATATTTCTTCAAAAACCAGCACTTTTCAATCGTGTTTTACAAGGGGAGTCAGTTTTTGTACCGCCAATATTATCCGATGTATTAATTTCTAACTCCCCCACTAGCATGTTCATTATGACTCCCATCTATTCCTCTTTGGAAAATAATAAAATCATTGCAGTGCTCAGCCAAAGAATCATTCCTGAGGATGACTTTTCTAGAATTCTTAGCTTAGGAAAAATAGGTAGCAGTGGGGAGACATACGCATTTGATGAACAAGGCTTTATGCTTTCTACTTCTCGCTTTACTGCAAAATTAATCAAAACGGGGGTGTTTGAAAACGGTACCCAAGGAAACCTTAACATACATATAAAATCTCCTGGAGGAAATATACTCAAAGGATATAAACCCAAAGCACCTTTAAACAATCAGCCATTTACTACAATGGCAAGTAGCGCGATTAAAAGAGAATCTTCAACGAATATGGAAGGTTATGATGATTATCGTGGCATAAAGGTTTTTGGTGCGTGGCTTTGGAGTGACAACCTTGGTCTTGGAATGGCTACAGAAATTGATGTTAAAGAAGCATTAGAGGGATACAGGCTCATCCAGTGGTCTGTATACAGTGTTATTTTCATCATACTTTTTATTGCAATATCATCACTTATTCACTCAATGTTTTCAGCTGAAAAAATAAATAAATTACTACTATCAGCAAAAAGTGAATTAGAAGAAAAAGTAAAAGATAGAACAAAGGATCTCGTTTCAGCCAAAGAGTCCGCGGAAGTCGCTGCAAAAACTAAAGCCGCTTTCCTAGCGAATATGAGTCACGAAATAAGAACGCCTATGAATGCAATTATTGGCTTTCTCGATATAGCACTTGATAGTAAGGAGTTAAACGTAAACCTGCGAAGTTATTTAAATACAGCTTCCAATTCAGCAAAAGATCTTCTTATTATTATTAATGATATTCTTGATGTAAGTAAATTAGAGTCAGGGCATGTAAAGCTTGAAAAAATAGTAATTAACATTCCATCTATCGTTAAAGACACCCTTCGGTTACTAGAAAAAGATGCACAAATTAAACAGTTAAGTATTGAGTTTAAATACGATAGTAGCCTAACTCATTGCTTTGAGGGTGATGGGACTCGCCTAAGACAGATTCTGATAAACCTAATCGGAAATTCAATTAAGTTTACAGAAAAAGGTGGAATAGTGGTTAGTGTTCAGCAAGCAGATGAAGATGACAAGTTACTTTTTTCTATTGCTGATACCGGTATTGGCATGTCAAAAAAACAGGTAGAAAGTATTTTCCAAGTTTTTTCTCAAGCTGATGATTCAATATCTCGACGTTATGGCGGAACAGGGCTTGGAACAAGTATTAGTAAAAATATTGTTGAATTGATGAATGGCGCTATATGGATAGAAAGTGAAGAAGGAAAAGGTACTACCTTTTATTTTACAGTTGATATGCCAATAGCAAAATGTCAGGCTGGATGTAATACCGCAGGTATCAGTGTTGAGTCGCCAACACTATCCTCAGATCGTTGTTTTAATATATTAATTGCTGAAGACATTGAAGCAAATGCAGCACTTCTCACTTTTCGTCTAGAAGAACAAGGACATGCTATAACTTGGGTTGATAACGGTAAGAAAGCTGTAGATGCTTTTCAACAGAGCCAATTTGATATCATTTTAATGGACATTCAAATGTCTGAAATGGATGGGTTAACGGCTACTAAAAAAATTAGAGAACTTGAACAAGAAACCAATTTACATATTCCTATTTTAGCCCTAACTGCATCCGTTTTGCGTGAAGACATAGAACTGTGTTTACAAAGTGGCATTGATAAAGTTATTGGAAAACCTATTGATTTTTCCTCGCTTTTTTTAGCAATGGAAGATTCAGTCTCTTTTAGTAAAGGTAAGAAAAATAGACACTTTAGTGTCGATATCAAAAAAGAACCTTTAATTGATCTTTCCTCTCTAAATAACTTTGCTAATACATCACAAGCTTTAGCCACATGGAAGTCTCCTTACGTTTACGCTAAAGCATTAAAAAGTTTTGCTAACGATCACGTTGAAAGTGCGGCTGAAATGCAAAGTGCGCTCAACAATAATCCTAAAATAGTCAAACAAATATCACATACATTAAAGGGGTTAGCAGGCAACTTATTCTTAGAAAGAGTAGCTCAGTTAAGTGCCGATATTGATAAAGCAGTAAAAACACCAGATAAAGTACTAACTTCTACACTAATAAGCTTACTACAAGCTGAACTTTTCGAAGTAATTCTTTGTATCGAAAAGCTTAACATGCCGGAAAACACCAAAATACACAGCACAAAACCTTTCAACCCCGATATTGTACAAGTATTACTAGAAGAACTTATTTCTACCTTTTCAGAACTAAATCCAGAGCCCTGTAATATAGTTCTTAACAAGATGTCTGACTATATTACAGAAAGTGATCTCACTACTATTAGCGATGGTTTAGAGCAGTTTGATTTTGATGCTGCTGAAAAAGCGACACGTGTGCTTGCTGAAAAGCTTGAATTGATAATCAAGGATAAATAATGAATCATACAAAAAAGATTCTCATCGTTGATGATGAACCCAATAATTTACAAGTTTTAAGACAGATACTTAAAGACTATTATTCGCTAATTTTCGCTAATAACGGTGAAAAAGCTATAATTGCAACCAAACAGCATAAACCTGATATTATTCTTCTCGATATAATGATGCCAGACATAAGCGGTTATGAGGTATGTGAGCGTTTGAAGTCTGATGCCACAACAGCAGACATCCCAATTATTTTTGTTACCGCTATGAGTGATTTGGGGGATGAAGCTCATGGTTTCGACTTAGGAGCCGTAGACTATATAATTAAGCCCGTTTCTGGTGAAATAGTACTTCGCAGAGTTCACAACCATTTATCGTTAGTGAAAGCTGAGTCTCTACAAGATTTATCAAGAGAGTCTATTTTAATGCTTGGTGAGGCTGGTCATTATAATGATACCGATACTGGTCAACACATCTGGAGGATGGCCGCTTACGCACGAGCTTTAGCTGAAGCAATTAACTGGCCTGAGGATAAACTTGATACTATAGAGCTTGCTGCGCCAATGCATGACACTGGAAAAATAGGTATTCCAAATGAGATATTACAAGCCCCTCGTCCATTAAATGAGGATGAGTGGGCAATAATGAAATCCCACACAAATATTGGCTATAAAATTTTAAATAAATCTTCTATTCCTGTTTTTCAAATGGCTGCACAAATAGCAATGAGTCATCATGAAAAATGGGATGGTAGCGGCTACCCTAAAGGGCTTTTAGGAACAGAAATCCCTGAAGTTGCAAGAATTGTTGCTGTAGCAGATGTATTTGATGCATTAACAATGAAACGTTCATATAAAAGTGCATGGAGCATAGATGAAGCTATGCTTGAGATACGTAAAAACTCAGGAAGTCACTTTGAACCAAGATTAGTTGATACTTTTGAAAAAATACTTCCAAAAATTTTAGAGATTAAGCAAATGTTCTAAAAATAGGCTTTGTCTTTGACATAGATTAATTTAATAAACTATGCCAAAAACATGTAAACACCTAAGTACTAATTAATCTCTCTAAACGATAGCCCTTTTTCCACAACAGGGAAAACTTGCTCTAAAGTTTCAATTGGTAACGGCTCTCCATCAGCATCATAAACAGTTACAGACGTCTTCTCACTACTTCCCTCTATTGAGGCAAGTACAAATTGATACTTAGCATCACTCACTTCAATAACAGGTGGCTCATCACCCCAAATAGTATCCCATAGACTTATTTCAGGCTTAGTAAATGAAACATAATAAATTTTATTTGTTTCATTTAAATCATTAATAGTAAAGCCGTGCTTCTCGAAGAAAATAGGCATGTTATCCCAAAGGTTTTCTGGTTCCATTTCAACAATATAAGCCGGCTCTTTCTCTTTATTTTCACCGATAGTAACTAGTTTTTGATTAGCACGCATTAAACGATTTTCACGTTGTTGCTTACGGTAGTTATAATCTACCTGAGCAACTATTTCATTTAACATATTCATTTCAACACGTTGTTTATCAATAGGCTCTATAGTTTTACTACCACCATCACTGTCAGTTTTCAAAAAGTCTATTAATGAAACTTTTAAAGAGACACTACGACCGTGAGATTTGGCAAAGAGGTCATAACGAAAACGTAAACTTGTTGAAGACTCAATATCTGTAAATAACCAGCCTGATTCAACTTCATTATGATACCAATCAGACTCATACGTTTCAGTGATACTTTGTTTTTTGCTAGCCGGATCATTTTGAGAAGATGACTTCACAAATTCATAATTAACGTTATCAGCAGTTAACTGATTTATTAATGCGTTTTGCACAAATGCTAATAAATCTTCTCCTTCAAGAACTTTATCAAACCAAATAATCGCTTCATGTGAATCGGCAACAACACGAGATGATGCAGCAATTGGCAAAACTAAAGAAGGTGCTCTTACATCCACTTTGCTCCCAATAGAGCCTTGATGATTAATTTCTTTGGGGATAACAAACTCTTGTTGCTTTGCTGGCATATCTAAATCTTGGGGCACAATAAATGCTTTAGATTCTTGCTTTGTTGCATAATCAAAATCTCCCTGTGCTCGTTTACTATCAACACTACTACATGCTGTTAGCGTCAAACTAAGCATAGAAAAATAAAACAATTGACGACTCATTCAAACTCCTGAGAAAAACTCTTTACAAAATTGGTATTCATTAGATGAGCCAATTCATATTTGGTTCAGTTTAATACCTATTATTAGCGCACTATGGTACTTGGCTGTTTTTGCAAACACAAGTTATTCAAATACTTTTCTTATGTTTATCCCCATGTTATTTCAATAACTATTTTTAAGGTGATTTCTTCATGTTGAGGTAATACGAAATTGTGCGTTATAATGGCTTTTTCTCACTAACTTAGGCCTTTTAATGTCTCAATATTTAGTACTAACAGCCATTGGTTCTGACAGAACAGGGTGTGTTAGTGAATTAACTAAATTAGCAAGTGAATGTGGCTGTAATATCTCTGATAGTAGAATGGCTATATTTGGTTTAGAGTTTACTTTTATCATGTTACTTAACGGTGATAATCGTGCTATTAATAAACTAGAAGTAAGATTACCTATTGTTGCACATCGCCTCGAATTAATTACCACAATGAAACGCACATCTGGCCATAAGACCTATAACCTGGTTGAACATTATCAAGCTGAATTTACAGGAATTGATCAACCAGGTCTTTTGAAAGACATGACGGCATTTTTTTCCACACGTAAAATTGACATATCCTCATTGAAGTCAGAAATAAATCCTGAGACAAATATAATGAGTGCCAGTATTTCATTCGCCCTGACCCAAAAAATAAATATTGAAAATATTGAAAATGACTTTTTTCAGTTATGTAAAAAAATCGATATTCATGGCTCTATTAATAAAAACTCAAATACCCAAATGTAACAATCAATCTAATTCAAAATAGAATGGTGATAAGTTACCGTAAATACAAACATAGAAACAAGGACAAATAATATGGCAATCGAAGCCGGACAAACTGCACCAGACTTTACTCTGAACGACCAAGATAGTACTCCTGTAACACTATCAGAACTGCAAGGAAAAAAAGTTCTAATCTACTTCTATCCACGCGCTTCAACGCCAGGTTGCACTGTGCAGGCTCAAGGGCTACGAGATACTAAAGCTGAATTAGATGCTCACAATGTTGTAGTTCTTGGTATTAGCCCTGACACGCCAAAGAAATTAACGAACTTTATCAACAAGCAAGAGTTAAACTTCACATTATTAGCTGATGAAGATCACGCTATCTGTGAAGCCTATAATGTTTGGCAATTAAAAAAGTTTATGGGTAAAGAGAATATGGGTGTGGTAAGAACAAGCTTTTTAATTGATGAAAAAGGTAATATTGAACATGTATTTAACAAGTTCAAAACTAAAAACCATCATGAAGTTGTTCTTGAAGTATTAAATGAATTAGCCAAGTAAAAAAGCAATGCGGTAAGTGATACTCTAGTAGAGCTTACCGCACTATTGTCACCAAATAAGTTAAGTCGATGGTTCTTGTTCCAATTGCGTAGTAGAAGTCCACGCATTCATTACAGCCTTTACAAGAGTGGCAAGTGGAATAGCAAAAAACACTCCCCAAAATCCCCATAGCCCACCAAAAAATATCACCGCTATAATAATAGTAACGGGATGAAGGTTTACCGCTTCAGAAAATAATAACGGCACAATAACATTACCATCAAGCGCCTGAATAACACCATAAGCCAACATAACATAACCAAGTTCACTACTATAGCCAAATTGAAATAAAGCAACTAAAAAAACAGGAAATGTCACTACCGTTGCACCAACATAAGGGACTAACACTGATAAACCAACTAATACACCTAATAAAACTGCATATTGTAAATCAAGTAAAATAAAGGCAAGTGTTGTCGAAATACCAACAATTAAAATTTCTATAACTTTTCCGCGCACATAATTCATTATTTGTTGGTTCATTTCTTTACCAACTTGAGTTGCCATACGACGCTCTTTTGGGAAAAATATAGTGACACTACTCAATAAGTCACGCTTATCTTTAAGAAAGAAAAACACCATTAAGGGCACTAAAATGAGATAAATCAATAAGGCTACTAAATCAGAAATAGAGTTTAACGAAGCCTTTAATGCGACTTCGCCCCACACAAGTAACTTTTCCTTAACAGTAGCTATAAAAGTTTCTATTTGAGATGCCTGAATAATATCTGGGTATTGTTCTGGCAATGTTAATAGATACTGCTGACCTTGCGAGATCATATTAGGCACTTCTTGTAATAAGTTACTGCTTTGTTTCCAAATAATGGGCATTAACCCAAACATTGAAACTAAAGTTATGCCGACAAAAGCACCTACAACTAAAGCCGTAGCACCTGTGCGAGATAGGTTTAAACTGGCCATTTTATTGACAGGTAAATCTAATAAAAAAGCAATAGCTAAAGCAACTAACACCGGCATAAGCAATTGGCTAAACAAGGCAATAAAGAGAAAAAAACATGTCAAAATGACAACTAATGCCACCGCATGTGGATCTGAAAACTTTCGCGTATACCAGTTGTGAAACAACTTAAACATATTTACCCTATTTAACTATTAAAATGCATTTTCATTAACTTTCTATGGTAAGTCTAATTCTACCATTTTCAATTATACTTTGATCGTATTGATAGCCTAGTTTATTAAGCAATTTTGGAATATCTTTAATTGAGCCTTTATCTGCAATAGTAAAAATACAAAGGTCACCCTTTTGCGTTTTTTTTAATAATAAACGTAAGTTTACTAATGGCAGAGGACACTTTTCGTCACTGGCATCATATTCAAAAATCATGTTATATTTCTTTTTTTTAACAAGGTAATCTGAGACAATTATCGCTGACATACTATATCAAGTGCTGTCATTAAAATAGCAGGAAATAAAACTAAATGACTTGTTCATCAGACAAACCCAGCTTAAAAGAGATTAATGCTCTGAAAAAAAAGCTAAATTGGGGTGATATTCCAGCTATTTATCATTTAGTTTCTTCGTCATTAAGTGAGCTAAATGGCATATTATCTCATGGTTTTGACAGTAGCTATAAAACTATTTTAGATCGTAACACTTGGAACCTAACCGCACTAAATGGTTACAAAGATAGTAATGGTGATATCCATGTAAAAATCAAACCTAAGCTCATTTTACAACATGAGTATAATGATATGGGTTACGAGCTACTTTGCTATCCGGTTGTTGATGGCGAGCGTATTAATCATTCACTTATACATCAAAGTTCTAGCCCATTTCAGCTATGGTTACCTGAAAGTATGCGCATGCTTTTTAGAGTTAATAGCTTAGTTGCCTTTGCTATATTTACATACCAAAGTGGCGATGATGCCGATATTCAGCTATTAAAATATGCTCATAACCTTGTTGAACAATTAGTTACAATATTATCCGAATCTTTTGAGTTAGTTGAGGTCGAAGGTTATAACATAGCTCAATTCTACCAAGAAATTGATAAACGTAATGGCAATATTTTAAACAGTAATGTCATTTAGAAGCCTCCAAAGTGATAGTATTTATTTTCATTTTAATCTCGACTTTGCTCACGCTTTTTATTTAATAACAGGAAGCCATATTGTTTAATATTAAACCTTTTCTTCACGCTAGCGCATTCGTATTTATGATAGCAAGCACAAGTTCTTTTAGTGTTGAGGCCAATGGCCAAAATAATAAACTGAAACTTCCTGAAATTGGCACATCAGGTGCTAGTGTCCTTTCATTAGATAAAGAAAGGCAAATTGGCAAGGCTATGATGCGCCAATTACGAGCCAGCCAACCGTTAATTCAAGATCCCGTACTTATTGAATATATCAATCATTTAGGAAATAGATTAGTTAAGAATGCCCAAAATGTTAATTATGCTTTTGAGTTTTTTTTAATTAATAATAACGAACTCAATGCTTTTGCATTTTTTGGTGGCCATGTTGGTATTCATAGCGGTTTATTAACAACTGCAGATAATGAAAGTGAGCTTGCCTCAGTTATCGCTCACGAAATATCTCATGTAACTCAACGCCATTTAGCGCGTCGATTAGAATCACAAATAAATAGCCAACCGTTATCGATGGCAGGTATAGTCTCTGGTTTTCTAATTGCACTGGTAAATCCAACAGTGGGTTTTGCAGCACTGAGTGCCTCAATGGCCGCTTCACAACAAGCCAGTATTAACTATACTCGAGGCAATGAAAAAGAAGCAGATAGATTTGGTATTGCTTTATTAGCTAATAGTAATTTTGATCCCCAAGGCGCTCCAGATTTTTTTAGTAAAATGTCTGCAAAGTATCGATATGCAAGTAAACCACCTGCAATGTTACTTACTCACCCACTACCAGAGTCTCGCATAGCCGATGCAAGACAACGAGCTCACAGTTATTCTATTAGAAGACTTGCGCCAAGTTTGCAATTTGAATTAGCAAAATCTAGAATTCAATCACGATATCAAAGTAACCCTAAAAACAATATCGGTTACTTCAAAAAACAATTACGCGATAACC
>CAXIBS010000035.1:0-17070 GCA_964022585.1 uncultured Colwellia sp. | reverse complement strand
GCAGTACGGAGTAGCTATGTACGCGGTATTCCAAAGCGGTGGTAAACAGCATCGTGTAACCGAAGGACAAACAGTTCGTCTAGAAAAGCTTGAGCTTGAAGTAGGCGCAGCAGTAGAATTTGATAACGTTTTAATGATCGCCGATGGCGAAAAGATCAATGTAGGCGCGCCTTACGTTGCAGGTGGTAAAGTTGTGGCTGAAGTTGTAAACCAAGGTCGTGCTGATAAAGTTACTATTGTAAAATTCAAACGTCGTAAGCATTCACGCAAACAAGCGGGCCATCGTCAATGGTTCACTGAAGTGAAGATTACAGGTATTAACGGCTAATTAGGAGCATTTTGACATGGCACATAAGAAAGCGGCAGGTAGTACACGAAATGGTCGTGATTCAGAAGCAAAACGTTTAGGTGTTAAGCGTTTCGGTGGTGAATCAGTGTTAGCAGGTAACATTATTGTTCGTCAACGTGGTACTCGTTTCCACGCTGGTAGCAACATGGGTATCGGTAAAGATCACACTTTATTCGCATTAGCTGACGGTAAAGTTCAGTTTGATGTTAAAGGTCCAAAAAATCGTAAGTTTGTTAGCATCATTGCTGACTAATCTTAGATTCGATTTTCTAAAAACCTCGCATCATGCGAGGTTTTTTTTTACCTATTTATTACGTTTTTGCTTTGATGATTCTTTCTGATGAAAAAATCGTCTATACTAGCGAAATATAAACCACAAGACGTTAGGGTTGTGTAGAACACCATGAAATTTGTTGATGAAGTTGAAATCAGAGTTGAAGCTGGAGACGGCGGTAACGGCTGTGTCAGTTTTCGTAAAGAAAAATATATTGAATATGGCGGCCCTAATGGTGGCGACGGTGGTGATGGTGGCGATGTTTACCTTATTGCTGATGAAAGCTTAAATACACTTATTGATTACCGCTTTGAGCGTTTTCATCGTGCTAAGCGTGGTCAAAATGGCCAAAGTCGTGATTGTACTGGTAAAAGTAGCGATGATTTAGTACTTAAAGTTCCTGTTGGGACTCGTGCTGTTGATGTTGATACCGGCGAGCAATTAGGTGATTTGACTCATAAAGGTCAAAAAATGCTAGTTGCTAAAGGTGGCTGGCACGGTTTAGGCAATACACGCTTTAAAAGTAGTACTAACCGAGCTCCTCGTCAAAAGACTGATGGTACGCCAGGTGAAATTCGTAACCTTAAATTAGAGCTTTTATTACTTGCTGATGTTGGTTTGTTGGGCTTGCCTAATGCTGGTAAATCGACACTAATTCGCAGTGTTTCTGCTGCAACACCTAAGGTAGCTGATTACCCTTTTACAACGTTAGTACCTAATTTAGGTGTAGTTCGCTTAGACTCTCAACGTAGCTTTGTGATTGCGGATATTCCTGGAATTATTGAAGGTGCTGCTGATGGCGCTGGATTAGGGACACAGTTTTTAAAGCATCTTGAGCGCTGTAGAATTTTATTGCATGTTATTGATATTATGCCTGTGGATGGTTCAGATCCTTTAGAAAATGCTAAGGTTATAATTAGTGAGCTAGAGCAGCATAATGAAAAATTAGCGGGCAAACCTCGTTGGATTATCTTTAACAAACTTGACTTAATGCTTGAAGATGAAGCAAAAGAACTTACCGAAGCAATTTTATCTGGTTTAGATTGGCAAGGTGAAGTTCATAGTATTTCGGCCTTTAATAAGATGGGTACGGAAGAGCTAACGCAAAAAGTCATGACTTTTATTGAAGAACTACCGCCAGAAGAAGAGGAAGTAGTTGACGGTAAAAATGTTGAGTTTAAATGGGATACTTATCATGAAGATGCCATGGCAGCTGATGAATTTGAAGATGATTTAGACGACGAAGACTGGAATGAAGATGATTACGATGTAGAAGTCGAGTATCGTCAGTAAACTTCATCTAAGTAACGTTATAAAGCCCTGATTTATTCTCATGTAACATGAGTGTAAATGAGGGCTTTTTTTTAGTTGTCATTATAGCGATAATAGCAATATTAATTTTGTACAAATACTAATGAACACAGTTTCTCAGGATTTTCATGACCATTCTTTCTATGATCGTTGCCACTGCTGATAATAATGTTATCGGTAAGGATAATACTATGCCGTGGCACTTACCTGCCGATTTAGCTTATTTTAAAAAAGTAACTTTGGGTAAGCCTATTATTATGGGCAGAAAAACATATGAGTCTATTGGCAGGCCACTACCAGGTCGTCGAAATATTGTAATTTCGCGAGATGAGGGCTATAGCGCTGAAGGTATTGATACTGTTACTTCTGTCGAACAAGCTTTATCCTTAGTTGATGGCTCAGACGGTAATAAAGCTGTGGATGAAATTATGGTGATAGGTGGCGGAGCCATTTATAACCATTGCTTATCTAATGCAGATCGCTTGTATGTTACTCATATTAAAGCTGCTATCGACGGTGACACAAAATTTCCAAAGTATGATGAAGTAGATTGGCAAAAAACAGAAAGTGAATTACGAGTAAGCGATGAAAAAAATGCCTATGATTTAGACTTTTGTGTTTATGAACGTAAAGCAAATTAAAGTTAGCTGCTACTTAGCTTAGTGCTTGGTGAGTTGATATAGAGGAAACATATGTTTCATTTAGTACTACATTTTGTTGTTCCGGCTATCATTACGGGATTATTCTATAGAAAAATATGGAAACTAGCTTACTTTGTGATGATTGCTACAATGTTGGTTGATATCGATCACCTATTTGCCAATCCAATATACGATCCTAATCGCTGTAGTATTGGCTTTCATCCTCTACATCAGTTGTGGTTTATAGCACTTTATATTGTGCTTTGTTTTGTACCTAAAACAAGGTTTGTTGGCTTGGGATTAGTAATTCATATGGTGCTAGATGCTATAGATTGCCAAGTAACTAATGGGGTATGGATACAAGGGTAATAGGCACAGGTAAGCGTAATGGTTAAAAATAAAAAAGCCGATAATTCTTTAAAAGAATATCGGCTTTTTAATGAGTACTTTTAACAGCTAACTTGAGCTATACAACAATAAGATAGTTATTGTGTGACGAAGTCTAAAATCCCTATGGCTGCTTTACGACCTTGATCAACCGCTGTCACTACTAGATCTGAGCCAAGTACCATATCACCACCAGCAAAGATATTTTTCTCACTGGTTTGCAGTGCAAACTCGCTATTCTCTACCGCAATAACACGGCCACGTGAGTCAAGTTGTACACCAGCATCTACCATCCATTGTGGAGGGCTAGGTAAGAAGCCAAAGGCGATAACTACAGCATCTGCTTCCATAATAAATTCAGAGTCTTTAATTGGTTCTGGGTTACGTCTACCGTTAGCATCGGCATCGCCTAACTGGGTTTTAACAAATTTAACCCCAATCGCCTTACCTTGATCATCGGTAGCTATATCTAAGGGTTGGATATTAAATTCAAAGTTAACGCCTTCTTCTTTAGCATTTTGTACTTCGCGTGGAGAGCCGGGCATATTGGCTTCATCACGACGATAAGCACATGTTACCTCTGTAGCGCCTTGTCTAATAGATGTACGTACACAGTCCATTGCTGTATCACCACCGCCTAATACGATAACTTTTTGTCCGTCAAAGTTAACATAATCTTTGGCATTTTCAGTAATACCCATTATTTTCTGTGTATTACCAATTAAAAAGTCTAGCGCATTATATACACCTGCAGCGCCTTCATGCTCAAAACCACCAGTCATATCGGTATATGTGCCCAGAGCTAAAAATACTGCATCGTACTCTTTACTAAGCTCTGCAAAAGTAATATCAACACCTACATTAATGTTTAGACGAAACTCAATACCCATACCTTCAAATATTTCACGGCGGGTTTGAATAACTTCTTTTTCTAATTTGAAAGAAGGTATACCAAATGTTAAAAGACCGCCTATTTGAGAGTGTTTATCGTAAACTACAGCATCAACACCATTACGAGTAAGAACATCAGCACATGCAAGTCCAGCAGGGCCTGCTCCGATTACTGCGACCCGTTTTCCTAACTTAGTGACATCAGATAAGTCAGGCTTCCAACCTTGTGCAAATGCAGTATCCGTTATAAATTTTTCAATATTACCAATGGTTACTGCACCAAAGTCTTCATTTAGGGTACAAGCACCTTCACATAATCTATCTTGTGGACAAACTCGACCACACATTTCAGGTAGACTATTTGTTTGGTGACATAAATCAGCGGCTTCAAAAATGCGTCCTTCAGTCACTAGCTCTAACCATTGTGGAATATAGTTATGTACAGGACACTTCCATTCACAATATGGATTACCGCAATCTAAGCAACGATCTGCTTGACCAGCGCTTTGTACTTGTCCTAAAGGCTTGTATATTTCAACAAAGTTTATCTTACGTTTACTGATATCCATTTTAGGTGGATCAATACGTTTTACGTCGATAAATTGATATACATTTTTACTCATATCTGTTTCTTCCTAATTCGCGCTATTTTCTAGCATCAAGTTGCTACTAGTTAATCAGAACGCGAAGTTCTGCAGATGAACGGCTACGATGACCTAATAAGGTTTTAACATCAGTCGCTACTGGTTTAATTAACTTAAATAATGATGAGAAGTTATCAAAATCATGTAAGATTTCTTGTGCGCGTAAGCTACCTGTTTCTTCAAAATGCTGATTGATAATACCGCGTAAATGTTCTTGATGAATACTTAAATCATCGAGTGATAGCAGTTCAATAGACTCTTTATTTAAGCGCACATCTAAATCATTTTTCTCATCTAGAACATAGGCAAAACCGCCTGTCATACCTGCACCAAAATTAACGCCAATATCACCTAATATGGTAACAATGCCGCCAGTCATGTATTCACATGCATGATCGCCAGTGCCTTCCACTACGGCATGACAACCTGAGTTACGTACAGCAAAACGTTCACCAGCACGGCCACAAGCATATAATTTACCGCCAGTTGCGCCATATAAACAGGTATTACCCATAATCATGGTTTTATGGCTTAAATAGTCAACCCCTTTAGGCGGCTTAACGGTGATTTTACCGCCAGTGATGCCTTTACCAACATAATCATTGGCATCACCAGTAAGAATCAGGTTTAGCCCTCCTGCATTCCAAACACCAAAACTTTGTCCTGCGGTGCCTGACAAGTGTATTGTAATTGGTGTCGTTGACATCCCTTGGTCACCATGATGGCGAGCAATTTCACCAGATAACATAGCTCCAATAGAACGATCAGTATTTTGAATAGTAAATCTATATTCACCACCACTACTATGTGCAACGGCACTGCTTGCAGCTGCTAGCATTTGTTTATTTAAAACGCCCTCATCAAACGGTGTATTTTCTTCTGTTTGATGTAATGCAGTATGTTCTTCAGCAATAACGGGAGCAATAATTGGCGATAAATCTAATTTTTGCTGCTTTGCACTAATACCTGAAACTTGGCTTAGTAAATCAGTACGACCAATTAATGAAGTAAGGCTGTCTACACCGAGTTTTGCCAGGATTTCACGTACATCGTGAGCAATAAATTTAAAGTAATTCATTACCTGCTCAGGTAAGCCTTTAAAAAATTCATCTCGTAAAACTTGATCTTGGGTTGCAACACCAGTAGCACAATTATTTAAATGACAAATTCTTAAAAATTTACATCCTAAAGCAACCATAGGCGCAGTACCAAAGCCAAAGCTTTCAGCACCTAAAATAGCCGCTTTAACAATATCGACACCTGTTTTTAAACCGCCATCAACTTGTAAGCGTACCTTATGGCGTAAACCGTTTGTTACTAGGGCTTGATGTGCTTCTGCTAAACCAAGCTCCCAAGGACAACCTGCATATTTTACTGAGGTCAATGGGCTAGCGGCAGTACCGCCGTCATAGCCTGAAATAGTAATGAAATCAGCGTAAGCTTTAGCAACACCAGCTGCAATAGTGCCAACACCTGGCCCTGAAACTAATTTCACTGAAATAACAGCTTTAGGGTTTACTTGTTTTAAATCGAAAATAAGCTGAGCTAAATCTTCAATAGAATAAATATCATGATGAGGTGGAGGAGAAATTAAGGTTACGCCAGGTACTGAATAGCGTAATTTAGCAATTAACGGTGAAACTTTATCACCAGGAAGTTGGCCACCTTCACCAGGTTTTGCACCTTGTGCAACTTTAATCTGTAGCACATCAGCATTTATCAAGTAATGTGGTGTTACACCAAATCGACCTGATGCAATTTGTTTTATGCGTGAATTTTTAACTGTTCCAAAGCGACGCTCATCTTCACCACCTTCACCAGAGTTTGAACTACCGCCTAAACGGTTCATAGCAATAGCTAGAGCTTCATGAGCTTCTGGACTTAAAGCGCCAATTGACATTGCTGCAGAATCAAAACGTTTGAACATTTCGCTTTCTGGCTCAACACTATTGATATCAATAGCATCGCAATCATCTTTTAATGCGAGTAAATCACGTAACGTTGCAACTGGGCGCTCATTTACTTCATCGGCAAATTTACGGTAGTCAGCATAATCACCATTTTTTACTGCTCGTTGCAAATAATTAACAACGTCAGGGTTATAGGCATGGTATTCACCGCCGTGGACATATTTTAATAAACCGCCATGGCCTAATTGTTGATGAGGTAAAAATGCTTTACGGGCTAGATTAATATTGTCTTGTTCAATATCACTGAAATCTGCACCTTGAATGCGGCTAGGCAAATCGCTGAAACATAATTTCATAATATTATCATTTAAGCCAATGACTTCAAATAAGCCAGCACAACGATAGCTTGCAATGGTTGAAATGCCCATTTTAGATAATATTTTTAATAAGCCTTTGTTTATACCCTCACGGTAATTAACAATAGCATCACGAGGATTTAATTTGACTTGTCCTTGTTCTACTAGCTGCTCAATAGTTTCAAATGCTAGGTAAGGATAAATTGCGGTGGCACCTAACCCAAGTAATACAGCATATTGATGAGAATCACGTGCTGAAGCTGTTTCTACAATAATGTTTGAATCACAACGCAACTGTTGATCAACCAAATGCTTGTGCACCGCTCCAACAGCCATAGCCGCAGGGATAACTAATAAATCTTTGTTAATTTGTCTATCAGATAAAACTAAAATAACTGTGTTTTTATCACGAACTAAATTAGCCGCTTCATCACATAAGCGTTTAATTGCTGCTTCTAAGCCTTCTTCTTGAGCATAATTTAATGTCAATGTATCAGAGCGATAATGCTCAGGATCTAACTCGCGAAGCTGTTTTAAGCCGGTATACATCAATACAGGAGTTGAAAACAGCATACGATCTGCATGGCCAGATGTTTCGTTAAACACGTTATGCTCGCGACCTATACAGGTGCCTAGTGACATAACATAACGTTCACGCAGTGGATCTATTGGTGGATTAGTTACCTGTGCAAATTGTTGACGGAAATAATCATAGAGTGTACGTGGTTGACTAGAAAGTACAGCCATAGGGGTGTCATCACCCATAGAGCCTGTTGCTTCTTGACCATTTTCAGCTAATGTTTTTACAACTTGATGTATTTCTTCATAACTGTAATTAAACATTTTATGATATTGCGCCATTTCTTTATCAGAAAAAGCACGCTGACCAATTTGGTTTGCTTCTAATTCATCAAAAGGTATTAAATGACGAATATTTTTTGTTAACCAATCGCGATATGGATGGCGTTCTTTCAACTCATTATCGATATCTGTGGAGTTAAATAATTTACCAGTATAAGTATCTATAGCTAACATTTCACCAGGACCAACACGTCCTTTTTCTACCACTTCATCTTCACCGTAATCCCATATACCTACTTCTGATGCTAAGGTGATAAAGCCATTACGGGTAATTACATAACGGGCAGGGCGTAAGCCATTTCTATCTAAATTACAGGCAACATGACGACCATTTGTCATTACGACGCCAGCTGGGCCATCCCAAGGTTCCATGTGCATAGAGTTAAATTCATAAAAAGCACGTAGCTCGTCATCCATTAAGGGGCTGTTTTCCCATGCTGGAGGCATTAATAAACGCATGGCGCGATATAAATCCATACCACCTGCAAGCAGTAAATCTAACATGTTATCAAGTGATGAAGAATCAGATCCTGTTTGACCAACAAAAGGAGCGGCATCTTGTAAATCAGGTAATAAAGGTGATTTAAAACGGTAAGTACGAGCACGAGACCATTGGCGATTACCATTAATGGTATTTATTTCACCATTATGGGCAAGGTATCTAAACGGTTGAGCTAGGTGCCATTGTGGCGATGTATTTGTTGAAAAACGTTGATGGAAAACACAAATAGCGCTTTGCATACGAATATCGGCTAAATCTAGATAAAAGTTTGATAAATCCTTAGGCATCATTAAGCCTTTATAGATAGTTACCAAACAAGATAAGCTTGCAACATAAAATACGTCATCAGTAATGCGTTTTTCAGCGCGACGGCGCGCCATATATAAACGACGCTCTAAATCTCGATTTCGCCAACCTGGAGGTGCATCAACAAAAACCTGCTCAATTGTTGGCATATTATTAATGGCTGCATCACCTAATATAGAGGTGTCTGTTGGAACACTACGCCAACCTATAAGGGTTAAGCTTTCGTTTGCAAATTCTTCTTCTAATATTTTTTTTGAAAGTGCGGCGGTAACTGGATCAGGATTTAAGAAAATCATGCCAACGGCATATTTTTTACCAAGCTTCCATCCATTGTCTTCTGCAACGGCACGAAAGAAGCTGTCAGGTTTTTGTAATAATAAGCCACAACCATCGCCAGTTTTACCATCAGCAGCAATGCCACCACGATGTTGCATGCGATCTAGGGCAGAAATAGCGGTTTTAATTAGTTTGTGACTGGTTTCACCATGCTGGTGAGCAATTAAGCCAAAGCCACAATTTTCTCTTTGAACGCTATGATCATAAAGCTGCATTTTTATCTCCTAAAAAAAGCCACTTGGTTAACAGAAATAAAAAGAATGAAGGCATGAAAAAATGCATAGCTATCCCGTTTTCGACCAAGAGGGATTGATCACATTACTAATTTAGGCACAAAAGGTCAATGCAAATAGAGTATTTACTCGTAATCTATAATGGTGAATTTGTACACATATAATGACTACTGAATTGACGACAAGTATTTGTTATTGTTTTTGTTTGTTTTTTGCTACTTAGTTATTGTATAGATACTGCTAAAGTACAATTAACAGAAATGAGCTGATTTTGTATGTCGTTATTTTGTTAGAAAATAATACGTATTTATTTCAGTTATATAAAAGAATTTTACACAATGATAAAGAAAATAAATAGTGAAGTAGTTAAAGAAGAGAGGTGATGATAGAAAAAGAGATAGTAAAGAGTGCTAAGTTAGTTTGCCACTCTTTACTATTCTACTGCAGTGGCTAAGGCTGGTAACCGCCAATAACCCCTTTAGTGGTTACACTAACAGCATCATGTGCATGTAATGATTCAAGGTGATTAATTTTGAGCCAGAAATCATCGTATTGTGTTGCAGTATTCATGCTGTATTGTAAACGACGCGCAGCATCTTCACAGAACATTAAGTTTTGGCCATTAAGACGAGCAAACTCTTGTTCATCAGCGCGTTTTACTGCCGCTTGAACTGGTGTTTGCAATGAATCTTCAATTAAGTCAACAAGATCAGTTATTGGGAAGTCGTTAACAGTGTCATTTAATCTAACTTTTACTTCAGCAACAGAACGTTGAGAATGTGGTGTTGCAACAATCCCTTCTGTGGTACCAAGCCAGTCGCGTATTACATCAAGATCAAGCTCACTCTCAGCAAATTTTTGCTGGAAAGCTTGTTGGATTAATTGGCGAGCCAATGCTGCAGAACAAGGACAAGTAGACGAGTAAGGTACATCAATACCCATTTCAACGATTAGGTTGCCTTGGTTTAAGTGACCAGTTAACGTAATAGGGTAGGCTTTCCAGCCTTCTTTCCCACTTATTAATGACTTTCTACGTAAATGATAATCAAAGCTAAAAGTTAATTTGGCTTGATCACTTAAATCATGATGGCTACTGATGAAACCATCAAGTAGAGTAACAAGACTTTTATAATTCAGTATGTTGCTAGTTGATAACTCATCAAGAAGCAAATAAAGGCGTGACATATGAATGCCTTTAGCTTGTGCTTCTTTTAGGTTTACAAACGCATCAACATGGGCTGAAACCATGCGTTCTCTTTCGCCTTTTGAGGCGACCATTATTGGCATTTCAATATTGCTCATGCCAACCCAGTCAAGGGTTCCCTCTGTTTGAGCTGTGGTATGATTGGCAATATCAGGCATTGATGTCGGCATTACGACTCCGCTTTAAGCTATAGTTACTTAACTAAGGTCGCGCGATGATAGCTTCTTAACCACGCAACAAGTAAATTCAAGGGCGCACATTCTATCGTATTTTTTATACTCATACTACTTCAAAATGCAGGATCGAATGAGAATTAAAAGTTGGCCTAAGTAGGCTCATACTTATAAAGTACTAATATTGACAAAAGTATTAAGACTTTTGTATTGTTAGCTTGTCTATATTGTTATTAAACATATGTTTTAGTGAATTGCATGATAATGCTTCGTCATATAAAGTGAATCAAACTTTGATATTTTTGTTTAATGATATTTTCGAGTATAAGAAGCTAATGTTAGTTTGAAATTTATTTTATGCTCTTTACGAATAAGGTGATTTGTGAAAAATACATCGATACAACTGAATGATGATTTACTTAAAGATTACGTGCAAAGTTTAGGTGTAGAAGTTGTACATAAAATGATTGATTTATATCGCGATCAAGTAATTATTTACTTAGCGGATATTGAAAGTTCATTAGAATGTGATGATACAGTGTTATGGCAACAATACTGCCATAAAATGAAAGGGGCAGCTGGTAGTATAGGTTTAAAATCATTGCACCTTCAGTTAGCTTTAATGGAAAAAACTACGGAAAATAAAACCAAAAAAGCTCAACAGCTAGTTGAGCTTAAGTCACATAATAATCAGGCATTAGCTAAAGTAGATGCTTGGTTTGTAGAGAATTTTTAGCCTTATTCTACCGTGCCAACAAATCGATAACCCTCACCGTGAATCGTATTTATTAATTCTGGTGTTTCAGGACTTGATTCAAAATGTTTTCGTAAACGTCTAATGGTTACATCTACAGTTCTGTCATTACTACGTAAATCACGGCCTGTCATTTCTTTGATTAATTCTTGCCTAGTAACTATTTGACCTGAATTTTTAATCAGTAAACGTAAAGCTCGATATTCACCACGAGGAATAGCGAGAACTTTTTTGTTAGGACTAATCATTTCGCGTGAATTACTGTCTAATGTCCATTGATTAAATTTAATAATGGTATCTTTAGTGCCGTCTTCGCTAGGAGTTTGACCAATACGGCTAAGTATATTACGTGCTCTAATCGTTAGTTCTCTAGGATTGAATGGCTTGGTTAAGTAGTCATCAGCACCTATTTCTAAACCTAAAATCTTATCAATATCACTATCACGACCGGTTAAGAAAATTAACCCTAAATTTTTATTATTGGCCAATTCTCGACCAAGAGATAAACCATTTTTTCCAGGTAAGTTAATGTCCATGATCACTAGGTTTATCGAATGTTGCATTAACATTAGGCTCATTGTTTCGCCATCTACAGCTTCAAAAACTTGATAGCCTTCAGCTTCAAACAAATTGCGTAAGCTAAAACGAGTAACGTCTTCATCTTCAACAATAAGAACTTGGTAATTGTCCATGTTACTTCCGTAAAAATTTTTATTATTTAATAGCTAGTTAACTATTATGTTAACCAAGTATAAATTAAATAACAATTACATTACACACTATTACTCAGTTTCACTAAATTTTCTGAAGTTAAAAAAAGTAAATTTTTTATCTAATTATTGAGGGTTTATCAGTTAAATCATTGTTCTAATACTAATATTACAGGAAACTCAATCTTAAATAATGTGCCGCGCTCAGCATTGGTTTTAAAATCTATTTTACCATTTAATGCCTGTGTAACTAGGTTAAAGACTAAGTGTAAACCTAAACCGCTACCACCACTTCCACGTTTTGTTGTAGTAAAAGGATCAAACACTCTTGATTTTATGTTTTCGTCAATACCTTTGCCATTGTCTTGGTAGTTGATATGTAGATTTTCATTTAAGTAACTGATAGAAATATTAATTACTCCATTATGGCTGTGCTCAAAACCATGAATAATAGAATTAATAATAAGGTTGATTAAAATTTGATTAATGGGGCCGGGTTTACTTTTAATAGTGAGATCTTCTGGACAATCAATAGTTAGTTGTACATTCTCAATATCGATTTTTGTTTTAAGTGTTAACGTCACTTCTTCAAGTAACTTTTTTACATTAAATAGTCTTATATCCGCACTTGATTGATCAACGGCAACTTTTTTAAAACTAGCAATTAGCTTAGCTGCTCGCTCTAAATTTCGATAGATAATGCCAACATTTTCTTCACTTTCAATGAGGAATTTTTTCAGCTGACTAGATTTTAATGTTTTATTATCAAAGGACTGGCTTATTTCATCTAATCGATCGGCTAACAATGTGGAAGCGGTAACCCCTAATCCAATTGGAGTGTTTACTTCGTGAGCAATACCCGCAACCATATCTCCTAAAGAAGCCATTTTCTTCGTTTCAACTAACTGGGCTTGAAACTTATGTAACTCTTCCAAGGTAGAAAGTAACTCTTGATTGGATTGTTTTAATGCGTCAGTTCTGGCACTTACTTTCTCTGATAATGTACTATTTTGCTGTAATGCGAGTTGATGTATCTCATTTTGTTTGAAGATATGACTCTCTGCTCTACTTAATAAAATATTGATTGTTTGCGCTAAGACATCGAGCTCAGTAAAAGAAGATCTGTCTACTCTCTGACTGAATGCTTTTTTCTGAGATATAGTTTGTACTGATTGAATAAGAGCTGTTACTGGTTGATTGATATTTCTATTTATTTTGATGGCGATCAGCGTTAAAAAGAGTGCTGCTATGATTAAAAATGCTATAGCTATAATAGTTAATTTTGAGGTGAAACTATTTAGTGTTTTATTGCTGGTTTGAATATAGAGATAGCCATAAAGTATCTGCTCATTTTCTATTTTAACAATAAGCTCAGCAAAATTTTGCTGATGTTGAACTTCCACTAACTGCTCAATACTTTCAATTTTATCAGGGATAGAGGGGAAGTAGATGTTTTTATTAAAACTAGAGAAATAACTTATGTGATCATTTTCTAGTTTTTTGTAGATATGTACGTAATTAATATCTGAGGAGGTTATAAGCCTAGTTAATTGCTGTCTAAGTTTATGATGTGCAAAATCTTCATTGTTCTTTAAGTAAGGGATGCTCGCTTCTGACAATGATTTAGCCCAAGCAATTGTGCTTTTTTCTAACTCATCTTTACCTTGTTGATCAGTTATATAAATTATACTTGCGAGTATAATTATCATCATGGGGACTGTTGTACCAATAATATTCATTAGAATATAGTGATGGCAGGAAATCAGTTTTTTTAATGAGTTCATGAGATAATATTCGCTGACAATAAGAGATATTTCAAGTATATAACTTTAAAAAAATCCCAATAGTACGCTTTAACTTTTGCGCTAATCTAAAGCGGTTGTTTTCTAGAAACTTTTTAGGCCTTTTTATGGTAATAAATAGTGAAACCATGTTTCTTAGCTATGGTCTCTATTTTACCAATATGCTGCTGCATTATAGGTAAATATTGTAGAAAGCTATTGGCCACAATTGTAATATCATTGCTCTTGTTTTTATCTGATATTAAGTGTTTTGATATACCTTGTAAAAACTCTTCAGTTGCTTGGTAATTGGTTTTTGTTCCTTGATGAAAAGGAGGGTTTGATACAATATGTTGATAACTTTCAGTAACGTCTGATAAGCTATTTGACGCAAAAACGTTGCCGGTTAAATTATTTAAAAGCAGTGTTTTTTTCGCAGATGCAATTGCTAGAGCACTTACATCAAGTAAAGATAGTTTTGTATCAGTAAACTTTTTGCCAATAAAGCAACTAATAACACCAGCTCCACAACCAAAATCTAAGACTTTTCCTTGCATGGTTTTAGGCAAGTTATCTAATAATAATGCTGTGCCCACATCAAGTTTCTTCTGGCTGAATACTCCGGGTAATGAGGCAATGGTTAAGGTAATTCCAGCAATAGTTATTTGGTACTCTTTATACCAATCATCGATAATAAAGTCGGTACATTCATCTTCTTTTTTTAGATAAATGCCACCAAACAATAAACAATGTCTTGCAGCATCTATTTTTTGACAATTACTTAAAAAGTGTTGAGTTAATTTAGGGGAAGACTGAACACCACCTTTTTTCTCACCGACTAACATGATTTTTGCATCAGTAAGTAGATAGGGTGCAATCATGGCTAACGTAAATGCTAATTCGTCTTTACTTTTAGGAAAGTTAATAACAACAAGATCGTGCTTGATTCCACTTTTATATTCACTGGAAAAAAGTGTGGTTATGTTACTCTTATATTTCGTCTGAAGTGCGGTGTAATCGATAAAGTTTGTGTTGTAACAGGTTATATCTGCTTTTGGATAGTATTGTAAATAACGTGCAATAAAGCCATCTTCTACTGAGTTAATAAAAAGAGGTGTCGTTGCAGATAATATATCTATATTGCGCAATAACACTTGGCTGATATTTGACATTGTCATAAAGAAGGAAACTGTTGTATAGGAGTAAGTGTTGTATTCTACGATATTCATACTTTAATCGACAATTATAATTCCTATATTGATAAAAAAAGTACATTGACAAAAAAGCGCTAAAAATGCTTAAATAGCGCCGTCCCTAATATTGACTTGCTGGTTTTGTACCATCAAGTATTAAAGGGGCCAGAAGAGGAGCGTTAACCAGGTAGTTATCATTGCGTTATTATTTTATTAAATAAGCAACGCACAGAGATCAAACTCTGCTAATGGTAATGAGGGGGATTAACGCCGAGATGATACTGATTTGATTCGGTATTTATCGGTTGTATTCTTATAGGTTTTACCTAAAAAGATCGGGCTGAATCCCAACAACTGTCACTGTTAGTTAAATAATTTAACATGAATATTTAACCTATGAGTGGAGAACTTCTGGCCTTTGCATAATAGCCAATGGGCACTTTTGAAGTGCTTCTTCTCGGTTTTTAGTAAATGCCTATGAGTTCTCCGAACCAATCTGCAATGAGCAGTTACAATGAGTTCGAGAGCAATGAATCAACAAGAATCTACACATATATCATCGGTTGCGCCTAGCGTTTCGACGGTGAGCGATTGTCCATTATGGACAGCACTAATAACGCCTTTCAATCATGACGGTAGTATAGACTTTGATAGCCTAGCGAATGTTGCCAAATTACAGGTACAAGCGGGTAATGGTATTTTACTACTGGGTAGCACTGGGGAAGGCTTAGCCCTGACAAATGATGAGCAACTTTCTGTTGTGAAATTTATTTGTGAACTACAAAATTCTTTACCTCAAAAATCCCCTTTAATGGTTGCAGTGGGCGGATATAATTTATCTGAACAAGTTAACTGGATTAAGCAATGTAATGAACTAGATATACACAGTTACTTATTGGGTACGCCTCTCTATGCAAAACCAGGAGAAGTAGGTCAAACAGCATGGTTTAAAGCTTTATTAGATGCTGCAGAATTTCCTTGCATGTTATATAACGTACCCTCAAGAAGTGGTGTTGAAATACCAGTTGCGACAGTTCAAAGTTTACAAAATCACCCTAACTGCTGGGCAATGAAGGAAGCTAGCGGAGACTTGAATAAGTTTTTAAACTATAGCCAGCATTGTCCCAATATAGAAATGTATACAGGTGAAGATGCCATGGTACCTTATTTAATACCAGCAGGTGTTAAAGGGTTAGTGTCGGTATCAGCCAATGTTTGGCCTGAAGCTACCAGAGCTTATGTTGAGTTAAGTTTAGCGGGACAAACTAGCACTATGTTCCCTGTGTGGAATAATGCTGTTGACGCACTTTTTAGTGTGGCAAATCCAATTGCAGTTAAAGTATTAATGCACCATCAAAAAGTGATTAATACTCCAGTATTACGAGCTCCTTTAATCCATACCGAATTAACCGATAGCACTGAGTTATTGGTTGTTAATGATCAAATTAATCAATGGTTAGCACAAGCTAATCAAACTTTTTTTAGCCAAGCTTCGTAATAGAAGCAATCGAAAATAGGAATATCACATGAACTGGCAAGATGTAATAGCACAGTTAGAAACAGGCACTTTACGCGCAGCAACTCAAGATGAAAATGGCAACTGGCACGCCAATGTTGAAGTAAAACAAGGCATTTTAGCTGCTTTTAAGGCAGGCGTGAATGTAAGCTTTGAAGGTAATTATCAAGGTTTTGTTGATAAAAACAATTTACCAGCTCGTCAATTTACACCTGAAGACGGCGTGCGTTTAGTACCTGGTGGCTCTTCGGTACGTGCTGGTGCTCATGTCGCATCTGGCGTTATTATTATGCCGCCTGCTTATATTAATGTTGGTGCTTTTGTTGATAGCGGTACTATGGTTGATAGTCATGCATTGATTGGCTCATGTGCACAAGTCGGTAAAAATGTACATGTGAGCGCAGCAGTACAAATTGGCGGTGTATTAGAGCCAATTGGTGCAAGCCCTGTAATTATCGAAGATGATGCATTTTTAAGTGCTGGCGTAGTCATTGTTGAAGGAATTGTCGTGAAAAAAGGTGCAGTATTAGCACCGGGTGTGACTTTATCTAAATCAGTACCTGTTTATGATTGTGTAAATCAAGAGATGCGCGAAAAAGGTGCTGAAATTCCAGAGCGTGCTGTTGTTGTTCCGGGTACTCGTCCTGTTAAAGGCGAATGGGCAGAAGCTCAAGGGCTGAATATGGCTTGTGCTTTAATCGTTAAGTATCGTGATGAGCAGAGTGATGCATCTTTAGA
>CAXIBS010000034.1:0-17517 GCA_964022585.1 uncultured Colwellia sp. | reverse complement strand
TGATCTTGAGTTGCAAATTCAGCAGAGTATGTAACCTTATTGTCGCCTACGTTAGCTGAGCTAGTGTAACGAAGACCGTAAGTATTAATTTCTGCTCCACCTGCTTTATCTTCTTCTAACAAGTATGCGTAACCAGTTAATTTACCTGCGCCTAACTTGTGAGAAATATTTAATAGGTGATCTTTAGCGTCCACATCTTTTTCATCAGATAAAATGCGGTTGCGTTTTGCTAAATAAGCATAAGATACTTTTGTATCTTCACTTAGTTGGTAACCTAACGTTAATGCATCAAATGTTTGTCTATCTTGACGCCAGCCAACATGACCAACAAAACGATGGTTGTCCATAGTAATCACTTGGCGACCTAATTTACCTGATAACTTGTCATTTTTATAGGCAATGTATGCTTGATCTAGTTCAGTGTGATCTGGATCGGCAACAACTGAATATGCAGTCCCTTCACCTAATAAATCATTGTAGTCATCAACAAGTGCTACTGAGTTTTCAACTTCAAGTGCAGCAGAAAAACCTTTGAAAGCGCCTGTTGTATAGTTTATGCGAGTACGCAAAGTTAATGCATTTGCATCTTTTGCCGCATTATCTTGATCAACACCTTCGTAACGTAAATTTAAATCAGCTGATAATTTGCCATCAACTAGTGCTGAAGTTAAGTCTGAATCTGCAGCAAAAGAAGCGGGTGCTGATAAAATTGCAGCGGTGAGTAAAGAGAGGGTAAATGCTTTTGTACTGATATTTTTAGTGTTCATGAGGAAATCCCATTGTTATGTTTTATAAATTTTCAAAAATAATGTTGGTACGTTTTTTTATCATTGTATTTACGCTTGCGGGGATTCTTACACTCAAGTTGATTTTAAAAGTTGATTCAAATCAACTTTTAAAATCAACTTAATAAATAGGGAACATAAGTTGATTTGAGTCAACTTTTCTTAGATTTAATAACAATGTTTATATAAAAGGTATAGAAGTTGAAAGGTGACTCGTCTGATAGACGAGATGTTTCAATTTTTTGAGTTTGGCATGCCGGAATATAGAAAAAGATGAGTTATTAGACAGTACCTTTGATGAGAAGTACCATCTAATGATTATATGTGAAGTGTTAGTTAAAATAAGGTCTACCGATGTTTAACAACAACATCACTTTGGGCAATGCTAGAACAACACAATATGTACCCTTGGTTTTTATCTTCTACAGATAAACCGTCATCAGCTAGTTGAGTAACATTACCACTAATTAGTTTCGCTTTGCAGCGGCCACACATACCAGCACGACAAGAAGAAGGAATAATTAATCCAGCAGCTTCGCCATGTTCTAAAATTGTCTGTTGATTATCAGCAGGATGAGTTTTTTTCCAAGTTTCAAATTGTATTGAAACTTTTCTCTTTTTATTTACCTTTGTATGTACAAGTGTAGCTTCTGATTGCTTTAGTACTGGGGGTTGCTGTGTTTCGATAATGGTGATGCTTTCACCTTGAGAAATCTTTCCGCTGTTCAGTGGAATTAAATTTTGACCAAACAATATTTCACCCTGATCAGCTTGACGATAAGATTTAAGTGTACTTAACGGTTGCTGTTGAGGATTTTTTTCGCCATTTTCTGGGTCTATTGTGGTAAAGATGCAGCGTTCGCAAGGTTTACTTACTTTAAATTCTGTATCTCCAATACGAATATGTTGCCAGCCATCTTCAGCAAAAGGTAAGCAATTTTCAACCACAATGTTGGGGCGAAACTGTGCCATAGAAACAGGTTTTTCATTTTTAGATGCTAGACGTTGATTAAGATCATCTAACGATGCTTGTGAAATTAATAGCAAAGGGTAGCCGTCAGCAAAAGCGACTTTTCGCGCATTATCTGTGTAAGCTTTTTTCACACGAGAAGATTTCTTGCCAAAATATAATAAATGGCAAGGGCGATGTAAGTACTCACTAAACCAAGAGTTAGCTGCAATTGAACACCGTTGTCCTGCAATATCATCTCCCCACACATTAACACTTTGATATTGATCACTAAACTTTTGATATTCAAGTGAAAGCGTTGGCATGTTTGGGGCTGTTAAGTCTACTCCCTGTTCGGTGACTGTTGCTGAAACTAAGCAAAGGGAGGGCTCTGTTCGGGCGGTAATAAATTGTCCTGAGTTATCACTGACCACAAAGCGTCGATCAAAATCTAAACCTAGTTCATCAACCTTTGCATGAGGTAAACGAGTACCTTTGGTTGACTTTATGGGGTAAATATAAAGATCACTAATAGTAATTGTTGGCATATTTTATTCAATAATTTTTTACTTGTCCTGAAGGTCTAAGGTATATTAAGCATCTTAATTTTTCATCCTATTTTAGTTAATTTTTTATACGTTATGACAAATAAAATTCAACACCTTCATATTCTTGGTATTTGCGGTACTTTTATGGGAGGAATTGCAGCCTTAGCGAAAGAGCTTGGTTTTCGAGTTACAGGCTGTGATGCACATGTTTACCCTCCAATGAGTACGCAATTAGAACAACTGGGTATTGAATTGAAATCAGGCTATAACACTGAACATTTTAGCGATGAGCCAGACTTAGTGATCGTAGGTAATGCTATGTCTCGCGGTAATGTTATGGTTGAGTATATGCTTGATCGTAATATTCCTTATATTTCTGGGCCACAATGGTTATTAGAAAATGTACTGAAAGATAGATGGGTGTTAGCGGTTTCAGGCACGCATGGTAAAACTACAACAAGCAGCATGCTTACGTGGATTTTAGAGTATGCGCATTTATCACCGGGCTTTCTTATTGGTGGCATACCCCAAAACTTTACTAGTTCTGCACGCTTAGGAAATGCACCTTTTTTTGTTATAGAAGCCGATGAATATGACACCGCTTTTTTTGATAAGCGCTCTAAGTTTGTACACTATCGTCCTCGAACCCTTGTGATTAATAACTTAGAGTTTGATCACGGTGATATTTTCAATGATTTATCAGATATTCAACGACAGTTTCACCATCTTATACGTATGGTTCCCAGCAATGGTTTAATTTTGTCTCCAAAAAATGAACTAGCGATTAATGAAACCTTAACTATGGGCAGCTGGACGCCAACTGAGCATAGTGCCTGTTCAGAGGGGTGGCAAGCGAAAAAGCTCAGCGAAGATGGTAGTAAATTTATTGTAACGTTTAAAGGCGAAGAGCAGGGAACGGTAAAATGGCCACTTATTGGTGATTTTAATATCGACAATGCTCTAATGGCAATTGCTGCTGCTCGTCATGCCGGCGTACCAAGCCATATTGCCGTTGAAGCCTTAGCTGAATTTGTGAATACAAAGCGTAGATTTGAACTTCGTGGTGTAGCGAATGATATTAGTGTTTATGATGATTTTGCTCATCATCCAACAGCTATCGCTAAAACTTTGGCAGGGGTTAGAGCTAAGGTAAATAATCAAAATGTTGCTAATTCTCAACTGGGGCGAGTATTAGCCGTACTTGAACCACGATCAAATACGATGAAGTCTGGCGTGCATAAAGCGGCTTTACCTTTGTCTTTGGCGCAAGCAGATCAAGTATTTATTTATGAAGATGAAGCAATTAAATGGTCAGTCAGTGATTTAGTTGAAAGTTGTCAACCTACTTGTTTTGTTGAAAATAGCATTGATGATTTAGTGATGAAAATTGTTGAACAAAGCCAAAAGGGCGATACTATTGTCGTGATGAGTAATGGTGGCTTTGGTAACATTCATGAAAAAATATTAAGTGCACTTAAATAGCATTTTGTATAATAAAGATAATTAATGAGAGATAGGAAGTAGGTTTTTGGTAACACTAAATACAGCAAAATTCGACGCTAAACAATTTGATAAAAAAATTACTTTAGCGATTACCGGTGCTTCAGGTTCTGCTTATGCTTTGCGGTTATTGGAATGCTTGCTTGCGGCTGATTATCAGGTGTATTTACTATGCTCAAGTGCCGGAAGAATAGTATTAGATACTGAATTGAAAATTAAATTACCTGCTTCACCTGATGCTGCAAGTGCTTTTTTAACAGAAAAGTACCAAGCTAAAGCTGAACAAATTATTGTTTTTGGTAAAGAGCAATGGTTTTCACCTGTTGCTTCTGGCTCTGCGGCACCTAAACAAATGGTGGTTTGTCCTTGTTCAACAGGCACGCTTGCTGCGATTAGCCAAGGTATGAGTGATAATTTAATTGAACGCGCAGCAGATGTGGTTATTAAAGAGCGCGGTCAGTTAATTTTAACAGTAAGAGAAACGCCACTTTCAACTATTCATCTTACAAACATGTTGAGCTTATCCCAACAAGGGGTAACAATAATGCCAGCAGCGCCGGGGTTTTATCATCAACCAGAATCAATTAACGATTTGGTAGACTTTATGGTAGGTCGAATTTTAGACCACCTTGCAATAGATCAAAATATTATGCCGCGTTGGGGTTATCAAAACTAGCTTTCATTATTTATGTATTTATATCCTGTAAATAAAGCTTAATGCTAGTACTTTTATAGTTCGACCCTATCTAGAGAGATAGCTCGTAACGTTATCTTTCCAAAGCTTTCTTGCTTTTTAGTAGTAACATTCAACATACTTCCCATTATACTACTCTTTTGTTTCTCAATATGTTTTAGTGTTCACTCTATTGGATACTAAAATTTCTTGTTTATTCTAATAATCAATTACTAAGGTACTGAGAAATGTCTCAAATCTATAAAAAAATTAGCACTTTTTCGTTGTTGATGGCCTATATGGCACTGTCATTTTCAACGATAGTGAACGCTGAAACACCAGCAAACGAAAACTCGAAAGCTTCTGCAAAAAAAGCATGGTCAGTGAATGAGCCACAAGGTGAATTTTTTAACGCCAACATAGATGTAACCTCAGGCACTTGGATGAACCTTGATGTTAGCCCTGATGGTAAAACATTGGTTTTTGATTTACTTGGCGATATTTATACCTTGCCAATTACCGGTGGTGAAGCACAAGCGTTAATGACAGATATTGCTTGGCAGATGCAGCCACGCTTTAGCCCTGATGGTAAACATATTGCTTTTACTTCGGATGAAGATGGCGGTGATAACCTTTGGATTATGAATAGTGATGGAACACAGGGTAAAGCTGTCTCTAATGAACAGTTTCGATTATTAAATAGCCCTGCATGGTCTCCTGATGGTAATTATTTGATTGGTCGTAAACACTTCACTAGTGCTCGTTCATTAGGTGCAGGTGAAGTGTGGCTTTATCATAAAACTGGTGGTAATGGCGTTATGTTAACGAAACGGCCTAATGACCAAAAAGATCTCGGTGAGCCAGCCTATTCAGCAGATGGTAAGTACGTTTACTTTTCACAGGATGCAACGCCAGGAAAAAGATTTCATTACTCTAAAGACTCAGTAAAAGGAATCTATAAAATTAAACGCCTTGAGCTAGCAACAGGTGAAATAGAAACAATTATTACGGGCACTGGTGGTGCTATTCGCCCAACGCCTTCACCTGATGGTAAATACCTTGCCTTCATTAGTCGAGACGATTTTGCTTCTAATTTATATTTATACAATTTGCAAAGCGGTGAAGAAACTAAAATATATGAAGATTTAGAACGAGATTTACAAGAGACTTGGGCTATTCATGGTGTTTATCCTAATATAGCTTGGACTCCAAACAGCGACAGTTTAGTTTTTTGGGATGATGGACAAATAAATCGTCTTGATATTGATTCTAAAAAATCTACCGTGATTAATTTTCATGTAAAAACCACTAAAAAAACTCAAAAAGCATTGCAGTTTAAACAGCAATTACCACAAGATACTTTCTCGGTAAAAATGTTACGTGATGTTGAAATTTCACCTAATGGTAAAAAAGTTGTTTTTGAATCAATGGGGCATATCTATACCCGCAATATTTCACAGGGCAAGGCGACAGGTAAAGCTAAGCGACTAACCAAACAAAAATCTCACTTTGAGTTAAATCCAAGCTTTTCTCGTGACGGTAAAAAAATAGTTTATGCCACTTGGCAAGATCAACAACAAGGACAAATCCGTGTTGTTTCAAGTCGTGGTGGTAAAGGTAAGGCATTACTTCAAGAAAAAGGAAAGTACATTGAACCTAGCTTTTCGCCAGATGGAAAAACTATAGTCTATCGTAAGGTTTCTGGCGGTTATATTACCAATCCAACATGGGACTTAAATACCGGAATTTACGCTGCTTCAGTAAAAGGAGAACGTAAGGCAGGTAAGCCAACGCTAATTACCGAGAATGGCTCAAAAGCTCATTTTGGGGCAAGTAATCAAAATATTTATGTTGTACGAGAAGGTGAAGAACCGCAGTTGGCTTATGTTAGCCTTGATGGCAAAGACGATAGAACGTTATATCAAGGTAAGTTTGCTACCGAGTATCGTGTATCCCCTAATGGAGAATATTTAGCATTTGCAGAGCGATTTAAAGTTTTTGTAACACCTTTTGTAGAACGAGGAGCAGTAATAAATATTGGTCCTAAAGGCAATAATTTACCTGTTAAACAGCTATCGGTTAGGGCAGGGCAACATATTAACTGGCATGGCGACTCAACAAAGCTGTACTGGAGTTTAGGTGCCAACTTATATCAAGCAAGTGTAAAAGGTTTATTTGCTATCACTAATGATGATAATGAGCAGAACAAAGCAGATAAGGTAAAAAATGAAAAGCCAGTAACAAAAACTTACCTTGGTTATCAACAGAAAGTCGATGTGCCTTCTGGTCTAATTGCTTTTGTTGGCGGTAAAATTATTACAATGGAAGGTAAAAAGGTTATTGATGATGGCGTAGTGTTAGTTGAAGGCAATATAATTAAAGCGGTTGGTACAAAAGCCCAAGTTAAAATACCTTCATCAGCTGAGATAATTGATATCACAGGAAAAAGTATTATTCCAGGGTTGATTGATGCTCATGCCCATGGCCCACAAGGTAGTAGTGAAATAATTCCTCAGCAAAACTGGAAAAACTTTGCCGGTTTAGCGCTAGGAGTTACAAGTATTCATGACCCTTCAAATGATACGTCAGAGTTTTTTGCAGCCAGTGAAATGCAAAAAGCAGGGAAAATTGTAGCAGCACGTTTATTTTCTACAGGAAAAATTCTTTATGGTGCTAACTCTGCTGGATATACAGCACATGTCGATAACTTAGAAGATGCTAAATTTCATGTAGAACGTCTTAAAGCAGCGGGCGCGTTTAGTGTTAAAAGCTATAATCAACCACGTAGAAATCAACGACAGCAATTTATTCAAGCAGCACGAGAGCTCGAAATGCTTGTTGTGCCAGAAGGCGGTTCATTATTACAGCATAATTTAACTATGGTAGTTGATGGTCATACAACCCTTGAACACTCTATCCCAGTTGCAAAAGTATATGAAGATGTTAAACAGCTTTGGTCGCAGTCTCAAATGGCCTATACGCCTACATTAGTGGTGGCATATGGTGGAATTTGGGGAGAAAATTATTGGTATGATAAAACTGATGTCTGGTTACATCCTCGTTTGAGTAAATATGTGCCAAGTGAATTTTTACACTCTAGAGCGATGCGCCGACCAAAAGCACCTTTACATCATTACAATCACATTAGCGTAGCTAAAGTTGCAAAAGAATTACAAGACTTAGGCATAAAGGTAAATGCTGGAGGACACGGTCAACGGGAAGGGCTGGCTATGCATTGGGAGATGTGGATGATGGCTCAAGGCGGCATGACCCCTTTACAGGCATTACGTACAGCGACTATATCGCCAGCAAAAACGTTAGGTTTAGATGATAAACTTGGTTCTATTCATGCTGGAAAGCTAGCTGATTTAGTCGTCATTGATGGAGATATTAGCCAAAACATTCGTTTAAGTGATAAAGTGCATTACACCATGGTAAATGGGCGCTTATATAATGCTGAAACCATGAATGAAATTGGCAATTATGATAATAAGCGTGCTAAGTTTTATTTTGAACAGTAATTTTTATGATTAAAATCAAAAACGCTTAAGGTTTATCTTTTAAGTGCGCAATATTATGGCAATATGGCGCACTTATTTTACGTTATGTACAAGGAGATTTTATGTTTAAACAAATGTCTTTAGCGGCAAAAATTAATGTGGCTTTAGTTATCATTGCTATAACATTTTTAAGTACAACAATATTCTTTTTCTATGATGACGAAAAAGCATTAGCTGAACACTTTGTAGAGCGTAATTTAGAAAGTTTAGCATTAAATTATTTTGATTCTGTCAATACCATGATGTTAACGGGGACTATTGGTAACAGGCAAATGATTCAAGATAAAATTGTGAGTCAGGATGACATTGTAGAAGCACGAATTTTGAGAGCCCCGGCCTTAACTAAAATATTTGGTGCGGGAAATGATGATCAAAGTGCTAAGTCTGCTTTTGAACGAGAAGGATTATCAGGCACTAAAGCATTTAAGCAATTTGAGCAAGACGGCAAGCGAATGATGAGTTTTATTATGCCTATTATCGCTAGTGATGATTACCGTGGTACAAATTGCCTAACCTGTCATCAGGTAAAAAATGATGAAATCCTTGGGGCAGTTAAAGTCACTTATGATTTATCTTCTGTTGATCAAGATATAACAGAGTCAATCACCCATGCAACTATACTGCAGTTAATTATTACTTTAATTAGCTTTGCCTTATTGAGCTACACCTTAAAAAAATTAGTTTTTGATCGTTTGGTAAGATTACGTAATACGATTAAAAGTGTTGAAGAAAGCCTTGATTTAAATACGAAAATTCATGTAACTCATAGTGATGAACTTGGTGATGTAAGCTCTGCTTTAAATGGCATGATGGCAACTTTTAAGCAAAGCTGCATATCAATATCTGAAGTCACGAGTAAACTTACTATTTCAGCACAAAGTGTTGATGAAATATCTTCATTAACTCGTTCAGCGGTTCTAGAACAAAAAGCGGGTACAGATTCAGTCGCTACTGCTATTAATGAGCTTGATGCCTCGGTTAATGAAGTTCAGCAAAATACGCAAAGTGCAGCAGATAAATCAGTTTCAGCCAATGAACGTGCATCACAAGGTTTAGTCTTGGTAGAAAAAGCTAGGGTTGGTATCGATGACTTACGTGATAAAGTAATTGATAACACTAATATGATTACTGAATTAAGTAATAAAACCAATGAAGTAAGTACCGTATTGGAAGTCATAACGGCTATTGCAGAACAAACAAATTTATTGGCATTAAATGCGGCGATAGAAGCAGCTAGAGCTGGTGAGCAAGGCAGAGGATTTGCTGTTGTTGCTGATGAAGTACGTTCACTTGCAACAAGAACACGTGAATCGATTGATCAAATACAGTCAACGATAGGAGCTTTGCAGCAAGATGCGAAAGGCGCTGTATCTTCAATGAATGATGTAAGTCAGCAAGCAAATGAAAAAGCTGATGATGTGGCTAATGTTGCAGAGTTACTCGTTAATATTTCAGAAGAAATTAAAGAACTTGATGAGTTGAATTGCCAGATTTCTGATGCTGCCAGACAGCAAAACTTAGCTGCTGATGAAATCAATATTAACGTGGTTAATATTAGTGATGTTGCTGAAAAATCAAGTGAAGATGCTATTCGTGGTAAAGAAATAAGTGAGCACTTACTTGAATTATCAACAGAGTTAAATGAGCAATTAGATAAGTTTAAGTTATAACGCGCTAATATATGGCTTGAATGTTTGCTAGGGTTTTGAAGCGTATTGATTCAAAACCCTATAATTCATTGTGAAGACAAAATTTAACTTGCTTCACGTTGCGATAAAAAGGCTTTTATTTCATCGCGAGAGTTAAGGATATGTTGCTTTAATTTAGCTACGGCGTTGTCAATATCGCGTGCTTGGCAAAAAGCCAAAAGCTCAGCATGTTCAGGACCTGCTTTTGATATTCCCCCCGCCCATAATAAATGCATGCGAATATAACGATCCGCGTTTTTATTCAATGTATTAACTAAACTAGCTGTTTGTGGCTTATTGGCTCCTGAATATAAGCAGTTATGAAATTCAGAATTTAACTCACTCCATGTATTTGCAGCATTCTCTTTACCTAAGGCACTATCAAGGTTACCTAAAATATCCGCTGCTTGTGCTAACGCATCATCAGTTATATGAATTAACGATGCTGCTAATAAATCACCCTCTATCATTGCTCTAAGTTCGAATAGCTCGTCAACGTGTTCAGCATTTAGCACAGTTGCACTAGCCCCTTTGTGCGGCTCAAACGTGACTAATCCTTCTGCTTCAAGCTGCAATAAAGCTTCTCGAACAGGAATACGGCTTACGCTTAACTCTTCTGCTAACGCGGCTTGACGTAATGGCTGACCAGCAACTATTTCACCATTCAGTATTTTTTCTCTTAATATTTCAACTACTAGCTGGGTTCGCGTTTTATGTTCAATTGCCATTAGGTATACCATTTATTCAATTGCTTACTTTATAAAATACATTATAAAGAAATTACGACTGAAAAGAAGAGCCAAAATACTGTACAAATAATGCTGCACTTTACGTTAAAATAAGTTAACTAATTTTGTACTACTTCACACAATACTTTATATCTTCTACATCATGTCAAAATGTGTATTGTACGCAGGGAATAGAAATGGATTTATTTGAACAAGCATTGACCGAACCTATTAAAATTATATCTCAGGATGGAGATGTTAATTATTATGGTGAGATAACCTCTCAAATTGAGTCTGATTTTTATTTTACTACCTTATTTACAGAAATAGACTGGCGTTATGACCAAGCTGTTATATTGGGTAAACATATTGAAACCAAGAGAAAAGTAGCTTGGTATGCTGATAAGCCCTTTAGTTACACCTATTCTAATACCACTAAATATGCCCTACCTTGGACTAAAACTCTACAGGCTTTAAAAGTCCTAGTTGAGAATAAAACAGGAGAGAAGTACAACTCTTGTTTACTTAATTTATATCATGATGGCAGTGAAGGTATGGCTTGGCACAGTGATGGAGAACAAGATCTTAAGAAAAATGGGGCTATTGCTTCATTAAGCTTTGGTGCAATGCGTAAGTTTGCTTTTAAGCACAAACAAAGTAAACAAGTGGTTTCACTAAATTTAAAAGCAGGTAGCCTCTTAGTAATGAAAGGGGATACTCAGCAGTACTGGCTTCACCGTCTTCCTCCTACTAAAAAAGTACGCGATGCACGGATTAATCTAACTTTTAGAAGTATAAATCAGGTTTAGGTAAAACTTGTTTTAGTGACTATGCACTTCAATAAATGAAGGATATTGAAAGGGAAGTTGTTTAGTAGGTCAAATATATTGCTATATTTGACCTACTAAAAATTTACATAAAGGCTGATTATTTTACTTGTTAGCCTAATAAGTCAGTCAGCGCTTTAGGAGCTTTATCTTTTAATTTATCGCCTAATTTCTCTTTAAGCTTTTCTTTTGCTTTCTCTTTAACTTTATCTTTTATGATGTCTTTTTGAGAATTTTTTGCTTCTTTCCAAATAGCTGATAAAGCTTTCTTAACCATTACGCCACCAAGTTCATTAGCAGGTAAACCCTCTGTACCACCAATATTCGAAAGATGAATATCAGGTAGTATCTTTTTATGAGTTGTATTACCTAACTTGGTTAAATCAACACGTAAAGCTACGCCAGCTAACACAAATTTTTTCACACGAATTTTTGGAGTATCAGCTTGGCTAGCGTTTGTATTGCTATTGTCAGCAGAAGATTTTGGAATGTTTTTATTGATTGCATCAAGAATCACTTGAATATTAGAACCACCTGACTCATTAAACTCAACAAGCGCTTCAGGTTTATCAATAACAATCTCATCAATTAAAATTGCTTTACCTTCACGAGCACCTGGTAAGCTCTCAAGGTTAATATCTAAAGTGATTTCGTTTAAAGCAAATAGAGGAGTTGTTGTGTATCCGCTTGGGTTATTTAATATCAAACCATTAATGGTGCCAGCACCACTTAGTAGTTTCATATCTACTTTCTTAACCGTTACTTGTTGCTCTGTAAATTTCTTCCCTTGCACTTCTATTTGTTCTGCAATGATAGAGTTTAATTTATCACTGCTGAGAAACCAGAATGCACCACCAGCAATTGCTAATATTAAAACAGTAAATATAATAATTTTTTTCATAAGACGTCTTTCTCCAATTGAGCGTGTATTGAGCGATAATTTAGTGCTTGTCCTTTTTACGTCCCAACTGCACAGTAATAATTAGTATAGGCTGTATTACGTAAAACGGATAAGTAACGGGGAGTAATATCAACTAAATATGTTAATTTATTACTTTTCAGATCTTATTCGTTTTATAAAAATGCAGGTTGAAATAATAACTCTATTAAATTTTCGCTGGAAATTAAGTAACTTAATAGACTTATTATAAGCTTAATTTGTTCATTAAAGTTTTACAAGACTGAAAAGGTAAGGAATATAATGATAGTTATAAAAAAGATGGGGAGGGGGGATCTTTACAATGGATTAATTAAGCGCAGCTAATTCTACGCTTAATTTGAGTGGGTTGTTAAATATGAACGTTTTCTTCATCAAACTTAATTGGTACGCCAATCACTTCAGCTTGCTCAACTAGGCTTTGAATGTAAGCTTGTATTGCAAGATGTGAGGCACTATTTATTAAATAGCCACGTACTTTATCACTAACCATGTCATAATCTAGCTGCTTACCCTCAATTTTGCGATTGATATTAACTACATGGAAACCATAGCGAGATTCAATAGCTTTATCACTTAACCCTTCTGATAATGGCATTAATTGGCGTTCAAATTCAGGTACTGTTTGGCCTTTACTTAATTGTCCTAAGTTGCCACCATTTTCTTTTGATGGACAAGCAGAATATTCTTTTGCTAAAGCAGCAAAGCTTGAAGGTTCACCATTGCTAATTTCTTGTTGGAGTTGCGAAATAATCACTTTAGCATTATTGTCTGCGGCATCACGACCTTCAATATCATCTTTGGCAGCGGCTAAAAGAATATGATCTACTTCCATTAATGGCATTGTCATAAATTTTTCTTTGTTACTGTTAAAGTAACGCTGACAAATGTCTTCATTAGGGGCATCGTAACTTATATTTTTTTCAACAAGTTTTTGCATTGCCTCTTCATCATTAGTGGTATCAATACCTTGTTTTTTTGCTTCATCGATTAATAGCTGACGAATAACTAAAGCTTGACCTGCTTGCTGTACTACCACGGCAAAATTTTCATTTGGATGATATTGCAATTCGTTAGCCAAATCTTTTTCAGGAATCGCAACACCGTTAACAGTAATTTCTGGTAATTGCTCTTTAGATGGTGTGGTTGGCTCTTGTGTGCCGCAGCTGTCGCTCATAGTATTTCTCTCTGGTAGTTATTCGTTTTTCATTATTTAGTTTAACCTTGTTATAGAAAGTGCTCATTGACTAGCATCAACTCTACTCGCTTTTACAGGCTTTAACTAAATATCTGCTACTTGAATCACTACACCTTATTAATGAATGATGTTTAATAAATATAACTAAATAACCTAAACAAGTAATTTAGTTATATTTATTGATTAAGGTTAGTTAAAGAAATGGCGACTTTACTAAATAAAACCGCCATTTTAGATTTATCTTAGATAACTATCTTATTTAGCTAAATTATCTTTGACGAACTAATTGATAGTTACGTGCAAAGTACTTAACAGGTACGCTTATCACATGTACTAAACGTGTGAATGGGAATACTAATAGCATAGTTAAACCAACAAGAATGTGTAATTTATAGATAACACCAACAGTCGTCATTGCTTCTGCTGCTGCAACACCTTGTAGCGTTACAATACTTTGCGCCCAGTCACCAAGTAAAACCATTACGCTGCCGTCTAAGTGACTCATTGAAGCAAATATAGTCATTAAACCGAGTAATAATTGTACAAGTAATAAAACTAAGATGAAGATATCTGAAGTCTTAGATACTGCTCGAACACGTGGGTTAGTTAAACGACGTTGAAGTAACATTACTAAGCCAATTAAACATAACACACCAAAGAAACCACCACTTACCATCGCTAATAATTGCTTGTTAGCTGTAGAAATAAAAGCGTGATAAATAGCATGTGGTGTTAATAAGCCAACAAAGTGACCACAAAGTACAAAGATAATACCTACGTGGAATAAGTTACTCGCTAGGCGAAAACCTTTTTGATCTAATAGTTGGCTAGAGTCGGCTTTCCATGAATAAGGTTCGCGGTCATATCTGATCCAAGAACCGATGAAAAGCACGGCAATAGCAATGTAGGGATAAATCCCAAATAGTAAAAAATTTAAATTTGACATAATATTTCTTCCTTACAGTCCTTGCACTTGTGCAGCATCTGCATCGTGCCATTTAATCGGTACTTGATGAACAGTATTTGGATCGAGTGAATGTTGAGATTGTTGCATCCCTGATGCCGATGAGCAGTCACCTACCATTGGATCATCAAAACGGATTTCTTTATCTTCCCATTCTTTATCGATAGCTTCGACGGTATCATCTCGTTCTTCTGCTTTCACTGTCTCACTAATTTCAGCGCGTGCTTCGAGGTCAACCTCTTGGCCTGAAATATCGATTAATGAATCAAAAAGTATAGAGTAATAACATTCTCTATCTATCAAACGTTCCGACAACATGGTCATTAAGTGACAAATATCGCCCAGCCATTCTTCAATAAATTCTGGTGTTTGTTCACTTAAAAACTCTAAATACAAAGGAATGTAGTCAGGTAGTTGTGATGAATCAACTTCAAAACCGTTGGTTTTATAAACATTCATTAAATCTACCATTGCTTGACCACGGTCACGAGATTCACCGTGAACGTGTTCAAATAACAATAGTGATAATGCACGGCCACGATCAAATAATAGATCGTAGCTTTCTTGTGCATCAAAAATGTCTCTAGCTGTTAGTTGCTCGATAAAATCAAGCAACTGAGTACGGTTTTGATTAGTCAATTCTTCGGCTTGTTCAACAATTGCTTTTAACTCATCTTTGGCGGCAAACATCTCCGCGGTGGGATAATCTAGCAAACGTGAAATAACTTTAAGAATTAACATAACGCCCTCCTAACCAACATTAACGGTTTTAATCACGTCACGCTTAGCAACTTTTTTGCCACCAAACATGTTCACGCCACTTTCACCATCGCTACAGCCATTGCCAAAAGTGAAGCCACAACCAGATTTTTCACCGTAGGCTTCTGGTACGTTCATTTCACGCTTACCTGAAGGAATAACGTATCTGTCTTCGTAATTAGCAATTGCTAAATAACGGTACATTTGATCCGCTTGCTTCTTGGTTAAACCAGCATCTTCCAATACTTGAAGATCTTCAACACCTTCAACATTTTCAGCACGCTTGTAGGCACGCATGGCAAGTAAACGTTCTAATGCACGTGCTACTGGCTCTTCATCACCTGCGGTTAATAAGTTAGCTAGGTATTTAAGTGGAATACGTAAGCTACGAATATCAGGGATAACGCCTGCTTTACCAATTGTTGCCAAGTTACCTGACTCAACAGCACTGTTAATAGGGCTTAGAGAAGGTACATACCAAACCATAGGAAGGGTACGATACTCAGGGTGTAATGGTAGTGCTAGTTTCCAATCAATCGCTAGTTTGTATACTGGTGATTTTTGTGCTGATTCGATAACTGAATCGGCAATACCGTCTTTACGAGCTTGTGCAATGATTGCTGGATCATTTGGATCTAGGAATACTTCAAGCTGCTTTTCATACAAATCAGTGTCAGATGGTGTTGAAGCCACTTCTTTGATTCTATCAGCATCATAAAGAATAACGCCCAAGTAACGGATACGACCAACACAAGTTTCAGAACAAACAGTTGGCATACCAGCTTCAATACGCGGATAACAGAAAATACATTTTTCTGATTTGCCTGATTTCCAGTTGTAGTAGATTTTCTTGTATGGACAACCCGAGATACACATTCTCCAACCGCGACATTTTTCTTGGTCAATTAGAACGATACCATCTTCTTCACGCTTGTAAATCGCGCCTGATGGACAAGAAGCCACACAAGCTGGGTTTAAACAATGTTCACATAAGCGTGGTAAATACATCATGAATGTATTTTCGAATTCACCGTACATTTGCTTTTGAATGTTATCGAAGTTTTTGTCTTTAGAGCGTTTTTCAAACTCAGTACCAAGAATTTCTTCCCAGTTTGGACCCCATTCGATTTTCTCCATACGCTTACCAGAGATAACAGAGCGTGGACGAGCCGTAGGCTGATGTTTAACTTCTGGTGAAGTATGCAAATGTTGGTAGTCGTAATCGAACGGTTCATAGTAATCGTCGATTTCAGGCATATTTGGGTTAGCAAAAATGCTGGCTAGTAAACGATATTTACCACCGATTTTAGGTTCGATATTGCCATCAGACTTACGAACCCAACCGCCATTCCACTTATCTTGGTTTTCCCATTCTTTTGGGTAACCAATACCTGGCTTAGTTTCAACATTGTTGAACCAAGCATATTCAACGCCTTCACGAGACGTCCAAACGTTTTTACACGTAATTGAACAAGTATGACACCCGATACACTTATCAAGGTTTAGAACCATACCTATTTGAGAACGAATTTTCATGTTCTACTCCTTAAGCTTCATCTGGGTTAGTTGGTAAAGGACGAGGTAACTTTTCAGTGTTGGCAGCTTCAAAGCCGTCATCATCTAACCAGTCAATTTTGTCCATCTTACGAACAACAACCATTTCATCACGGTTACAACCTACAGTACCGTAATAGTTGAAGCCCCAGGCTTGTTGTGCATAACCGCCAATCATATGAGTAGGCTTCATGATGACACGAGTTACTGAGTTATGGTGACCACCACGAGTACCTGTCATTTCTGAGCCAGGAACGTTAACAATACGCTCTTGCGCATGGTACATCATGGTCATGCCTTTCATTACACGTTGTGAAACTACAACACGACATGCAATAGCACCGTTAGCGTTAAATACTTCAACCCAATCGTTATCTTCAATTCCTGCTTCTTCAGCATCTGTCTCACTCATCCAAATAATTGGGCCACCACGAGATAGAGTAAGCATCAATAAGTTGTCTGAATAAGTTGAATGAATACCCCATTTTTGATGTGGTGTAATCCAGTTTAAGGTAATTTCTTTATTACCATTTGGCTTAGAATCTTTAATCGCCTGTGTTGTTTTAGTATCAACAGGTGGACGGTAAGACATCAATTGCTCACCAAATGCTTGCATCCATTTGTGATCTTGGTAGAACTGCTGGCGACCCGTTAGTGTTCTCCATGGCACAAGCTCATGAACGTTAGTGTAACCTGCGGTATAACTAACATGCTCATCTTCTAAACCAGACCATGTAGGAGAAGAAATAATCTTACGCGGTTGTGCTTGAATATCACGGAAGCGAATTTTCTCTTCTTGTTTAGGTAAGGCTAAGTGAGTATGGTCACGACCAGTAAATTCACTTAA
>CAXIBS010000033.1:0-17559 GCA_964022585.1 uncultured Colwellia sp. | reverse complement strand
CTATCACAAGCAAAAATATTAATAGAAAATGGTGAGTCTGAGGTGGTTATTAGTGGTGAAGATCATATAAAAACGGCTTATAGTCGAGAAGATCGCTTAAGTAAAATGGCTGTTTATGGTGCCGACTATCCTTTGACACAAGCTTATACTGATTTATCGTGTACTTTTAGCGAATATAATAATATTACAAAGCAACAGTTTAAAACGTTTGCTACTGCCTTATTTGAAAGCTATAAAGTGAACTTTCGTAAAGCGTTATCTGACAGTTTTACTCCTGAGTTATTACCAGATTCTCGTTGGTATAACGAAATAACAGACTTATTTAGAGGCGTTGACTGTGCAAATCCAATGGTTGATTTCTCAGGTAGGTTATTAATTACGCGTGCTGATATTGCTGAACAATTAAATGTTGATAAGAGTCAATGGGTAAAGATTAAATCTGTTGGCTTGAGTCGTCTTGATGGAGATGGACGAGATTTTATAACTGATATTGCTAAGTATGAACATCTGCAGCAAGCTTATCAGCAAGCTTGTAAAGAAGCAGATGTTGATTTTGTACATTCATTTAAAAATGGCGATGCGTTGTTAGAAGCTTATACTTGTTATCCTGTTGTTCCTATGGCCTTTTTATTAGTAAGTGGTTTGGTTGATACACTCGACGATATTCCTGAGTTTCTCGCAAAATACAATATAACTATTACTGGCGGAATGAACTTAGCAAGAGCGGCATGGAATAACCCAGCGCTTAATGCACTGGTGTTAATGCATCAACGCTTGTGTAATGGCCAAGAAAAACTTGGCTTAGTTCATGGAAATGGCGGGCTTGGATATAGACAAGGTATTGCAATAGTCGAACGTGTTGCTTTATAAACTCTAGTTAACACTGTTTTTTGATTTTTCTTGTTACCAGTCCCATTATTGCAAATGCAAAAATTGCTAGTGTAGAAGGCTCTGGTACATCGACTGTAGAAAATGCCACTAGAGCTACTTCTTGCCCATTAGCTGAATTAGAGCCTCCACCTGTCCAACGAATTTGTATATCATCACCACTATTTAATGCGGTAGATGCGAAGCTAAATTCATTATAAACCCACTCTTTTGCACCTAATGTAGGAGTTAAAACACCTGATAAAGATGTACCTTGAGTTAAGTTGAAAACTTCTACACTTGCGCCTGTTGAGTTACCACCCCTAACACCACCAAAGAAAGAAAGAACACTCACCTGATTTTCATTTATATTTGCATCTAAGTTAAATGTAGCCGTGAGTAGAACATTACCACTATCGTCATTCACTTCAATAGCACCGGGTATGCCGATATTAGCAGTACTTGAATCATTGTCATGATCAAATAAACCACTCATTCCGCGAGGACCAGCACTTCTCATACCGTAAACCTCAAATCCACCACCATCTGAGTCGGACCAAGTTACAATGGAAGAATTAGTTAACGAAGAACTACCACCACTGAAGTCTTCTTCAAATATAAGTGCGGCATTAGCGTTAGTCACAAGACAGCTGACAGATAGAATGAATGCTTTAAAAGTTGTACTTAAAAATTTATTTTTCAATTTGCTTGCCTTATTGATATCGCTAGATTGTAGTTATGATACCGAAAGGAAAAGGTTGAAAATATGGCTAAAGTGTCCAACTTTAACTAGTTTTTTAAACCTTATAGAAAACAATTTTTTGTAGTTGTTAATAGGTTATTTGATACTAATGGGTAGGTTTACTGGTAGTAGGCTTAAAGTTTATAAAATGCAAAGAGAGTGAGGAGGAGTATAACTTTAATCAGTAGTTTATTGTTTGTATTCATGGCCATTGAATAGGATCTTATTCATCGGTCACAACTATTCCTAATACGGTAGCTGCACTCTCTCTAATTGATAGATCTGGATCATGATTCATTGAGTAAGTTAGAAATGAGTTAACATGTGGTAAATGACTATTTTCCTCTAGCATCTTTATAACAAGTTGACGATTCACTACTGATGTTCGGGTGAATAACATTTGCCCTAAAACTCTAATTGAGTCATACGTACCTATTTGAGCAAGACCAATAATTACTTTTTCTTGGATAATGATTGAATTATCACTTAAACCCGAGGCTAATTCTTCATATGCACCATCAAGTACTAAATTATCAATTGCTGTAATTTTTAACGCCTCATCCTTTGATTTGTACAATACTTGATGCCAATATTGATTACTGGTTAAATCTTCTGAGTTGTTAAATTGAAGAGTTTCTATATTTCTTAATGGTATATTCTTTGTAGTAATAAACTCAGTTGAGCTTGAATTAATTGGTTGTATTGCTTGGTTATTTATAAAATGCATTTCATCATTGCTAGATAACTCTGTTGCAAAATCATCATGATGAATAGGTGTGGATGGTATCTCAGAAATAACATCGGGCTTGTAAATTAGCTTCCCTATCGCTACTCCAAACAGAAATACTATTATAAAAAGTGTTATTTTCACAACCATGTTAAGTGCCGCGATTATTTTTTGTATATGTAAGTATATACTAAGAATAATAAAGGGTAATAATTATGCAATAGATGCATTTTAATACGATTTTAAATGCTTCGAATATAAAAATTGGAATGCACTATGGGTAGTAATGCTAATGGTTCAGAGTCTTATTATAGAGGCGTACATGGTTTACGTGGACTGGCCGCATTAGCTGTATTTGGTGTCCATTATAATCAAATAGTTGATGTTGACTTTTACTTAGGGGAATTTGATTTATATTTGTTATTGAAAAATGGAGAGTATGGTGTAGGACTTTTTTTTATCCTAAGCGGCTTTCTTTTATCTCAGCCTTTTTGGCGTACTATTTTTAATAAAAAACCATGGCCAAATATTAAGCATTATTTTATTTTACGTGCTGCTCGTATTCTTCCTGCTTATTATGTTGCGCTTACTTTAATAATACTATCAACAGGCTACTGGCGGTTTCCCCAAACTTTGGCTGATATTTTGTTGCATTATAGCTTCTTGTTTAATTATGTTGAGTTTTCTATTTTTAGTATAAATGCACCATTTTGGTCGCTTGCTGTTGAATTGCAATTTTATTGTTTATTACCTTTATTATTTTGGATTGTGAGAAAGCAAACCGCTGTTTTATCTACTTTTTATTTATTTTGTTTTGCTTGCCTATCTTATGGATTACACCTTGTTATTATTTCACAAGTTAACACGCCTATTATGTGGCCAGAAAATGATATGTTAACTTGGATACGCCCACATGGAGCTGTTATTACCCATTCTTTGCTTAGTCATATTCCCCATTTTAGCATTGGCATCTTAACTGGTGGTTTTTTGTATAGAATCAAGTCAAGCCAACCACAACTTTTTGTGTATGGAAGTGGGTATTTTGATGCCGCATTTGTTTTTTGCGCGTGTATTATCTTTCTATTGTTATCAACTTCTTTAGGTGATTATATTCAAATACCATTTGGTCAATATGGCTTACCATTGATTCCATTATTAATGGCATTAGTTATTCTTAGTGCTCCGGCAACAAAATATATTGTATTTTTTTTAGAAAGTTATCTGATAAAAATGATAGGAAAGTTATCCTATGGAATTTATATTTACCATTTACCAGCATTAATTTTCGTAGATGAAATGATGGCAAAATCACACCGAGACGCAAGTGAACAATGGTACTTATTATTACCATTCTCTATGATCTTGACACTATTATTATCAGTACTATCCTTTTATTTTATTGAACAGCCAGTACTAAAACTAGCTAAGAAAAAATTTAGTACATAGTTACAGAATATTTACAGTGGGGGAAACTTGTCTAGATGAATATTTACCTTTTCGTTTAAATCTGTAATCCAGCTTTTGGGCATTACTGTTAACACTTCATTAAGCATACTTTGAGCTAAGTCTTTTTGAGCTTCAGTCAATACTGTTTTTTTACTTGCTGAAAGCCATAAATAAGCTTTAGCTAAATTTGTCGCACTTAAAAAGCCTGTTTCAGGATCTTTAGGTGCATGGAAATAATGCGTTGCTGTTGGAAAGTAGGCTTGTTTATAACCTTTACTGGCTGCTCTTTCAAACCAGTATAAAGCTGTATAATTATCCTGTGGATTAGCTAAACCATCACGTGTCATTTGACCTAGATAGTACTCTGCTTTGGCAGAGCGATAACTTGCTGCGGTGGTGAACCAATGAAATGCAGATTGATGTGAAGTTTTTGTGTCATGACTTAGGTAGTACTCTCCAATATGAAGCATCGCAGGAATAGAGCCTTTATTCGCAGCACCTTCACATAGGGATAAACCTTTTTTAATGTTCTTTTCTACGCCTTGTCCATTTATAAATAAATCGCCTAAATGGCAATATGAGAAATGAATTCCTAGTTTGCCGGCCTTTTCATACCATAAAGCGGCTTTAGCGTAATTAACTGAGCCGAGTGAGCCTTTAACTAAACAATCGGCATATGCATTAGCAGCAGCTGGGATATCATGTTGTGATGCTTTTTTATACCAATGACATGCCTTTTTAATGTCTTTAACCCGCCCCCAGCCATAATCATAAAATAGCGCAAGACTGAATTGTGCTATAGGCTCTTTATCTTCTGTAGCTATACGCTGATATAGGTTAAATGATTTCTTATAATTTTGAGAGATTAGTAATTTTTCGGCTCGACGTAAGTCATTTGCGGTATTAGCTTTTACTACGCTGCTAACAATAATAAAAAAAACAGATATAGTAAAAAAAATATACTTTGATTTCAGCATTTAACTAGTTCTCTCAACAAAATAAAAACGCTGGAAATACTCCAGCGATTCATACAATATAAAACAGTTAAACTTAACTACGTGAAGGAAATAAACCTTGTAGAGCGATAATGTAATTAATCGTGGTGTAGGGCATCATATTATTATGTGATTGAGTACCGCCTGTATTTCCAATACTCGTGGTCGCACTGGCTGATACATCAATAGAACTTGAGTGCATACTTACTGTAGGAGCATCGCCACTGTATATTTTGGTTCTACTTTTACGGGCAAGTACTTTATCCTCAGGTGCATCACTATCACCGCTACCTGAGTCAGCTTTTAGAGTAGCACTAACAAGAGGAGTTGTAGTGGCTGAGTGTGTATGACTAGGCATTTGGGTTACTGTTAAGGTAACCGTCTCAGAACCTCCTTTTTGACCTAATGAGTGACTAGTAAGACCAGGTCCATTTCCTTCATGAATAGCAACACGACCTCGTAAATCAGGTAAGCCAAATGTTGTTCTACCATCGCCACCATAGGTGGTTCCTAAAATAGAAAATAATGCTGAATTTGACGAAATAGATAGCAGCTGACCATCGCAAAAAGCATACCCTCGGGGGGCAAAATTACCACCAAACATTTTTATTTCGCCAAGAAAAGGTTCTGATGCCATTACATTTTGAGTGAAAGCTAAACTTAGAACTAATGCTGTGGAGCTTACGACACCACCTAAAAGACGCGTTTTTTTAATTAACATATTACTATCCTCATGCACTTATTTAAATTAACGTACTCATCTAAATATATGTACTTATTTAATTATATGTCTTTAATGAAGTTAACTATTCAAAAACAGCAAGACTGATTTGATTACTCTATAACTCTTTTAATTAAGCTTTCTATTTACTATTGAAAAAAACAATAATGTAAATGCAAATAAAAAGATACTTTTAGGTTCAGGAACACCTGTTGGTGGTGAAGTTAAATTTACCACGGAGTCTAATCTTAACGAACTATTAAAATCAACCATGCTACTACCGCTAATATTATCGATACTTTCAGACGTCCAAAAATACTCAATTTCAAGCAGATCTGAAGGAGCTATTTCTACGCTAAAAAGCTCGGTTGCAGATTCAGAGAGGCTACCACCCAAACCAAAATCACCTCCGCTGCCATCATCGCTTTCACCGGCGATTTCATTACCATTTAATGAATCAGATAATAGTTGTGTAAAATACTCTTCCGTACCATTCACACTCAGACTGAACTCTGAAAAAGCATTACCATCTACACCAGATGAATCCACAAAATTACTATAGTCTAATGTAAAAAATAATTCATAGGTGTCAGTTAATGAATTATTCTCAAAACTAACCATACCATCAAATCCAATGGCAAAATCCTCATCTGTTACACTAGCGTCACCGCTAAAATCAACTTTATCACCGGTGTGAGAAAAGGGACCGGTTAGTGGGTTAACGCCTGTAACGGAACCATCGCTAGTGGAGTTACTCGTAATTAAGCCTGCGCTGGTTAATTCGAAGGCTCCTGAGTCATTAAAACTATTCGCTTCATCATATTCGATGGAAGAGTCACTAGCTATTGTAAGTGGTATGACTCCAGCATTAGCTGAAAGGGATAAAAAAGATATAAAAATTAGGAGGGTAATGCTTTTAGATTTTAAAGCTGACTTTTCCATTTATGCATCCTCTTATTTGTTATTTTGCAAATATAGAACTGCTAAGTTTATAAAAGCTTTTAATGAAGGTATTAAAATGCTCAAAAATAATACAAGCATATAGTACGCCACCATAGTTTTATTAAATACTATTAACTGGTTATGTACTGATATATGAAAAGGGATTCAGAATGTGTAAAAAAAGCTGACAACGATCTTTACGGGAAAATTTAATAGGCTAAGTGTGTTATCTACTTGTTTATTCCATGTGTAATCGTTTATGAATAAAGAGTCATCTATAAAGGTTATAAAGCACTTATAGGCTTATTATGATGTAAGAAATCATTTAAAATATGGCTATTTTTATTATTTATATTTGCCAACTAACGTCAGGCGTCCATTCATTAATCCACATAGGAATATCATTAGCTGGCATAGGCTTAGCAATACCATAACCTTGCGCTAACTGACAACCGAGTTTTAATAGAGCTCTACCATGTTCAATTGTTTCTACACCTTCTGCAATCACATCACGTTTAAATGATTTAGCTAACGCAATAACGCCTTCAACGATGGCCAAATCATCCTCGTCATGTAGCATGTCTCTAACAAAGGTTTGATCTATTTTTATTAAGCTTGCAGGTAATCTTCTTAGATATGTTAGGGAAGAGTATCCTGTGCCAAAATCATCCAAGGCAAAGTTTACACCTAGCGCCATACAGTTTTTCATGGTGATTGACACATTTTGCACATCTTCTAGCGCACTTGTTTCTAACACTTCTAATTCTAAGTATCTTGGGTCAACGTCAGGGTGTTTGGCTAGAATATTGGTTAATTGATGTGTAAATCCAGGTTGTTGTAATTGTAATGCGGCAATGTTGACACTAGTACTTACAGGAAGGTAAAGTCCCGATTTTTGCCATTGGCTAATCTGTGTCAGCACACAATCAATAACCCATTCACCAATATCAATACTCATGGGATTATTTTCAATAGCAGGTAAAAAATCAATAGGATTAAGTAGACCACGCTTTGGGTGTTGCCAGCGTATAAGTGCTTCAACTCCAACAACAGAACCTGTTTTCATATTTCCTTTAGGTTGGTAATAAATAACAAATTGCTGGTTATCTATGGCGCTGCGAATAGCTTTCAACATTTCTTGTTGTACTTTAATTGCATCATCTTGCACAGTATCAAATAAATGATAACGGTTTTTGCCTGATTCTTTAGCCACATACATAGCTTGATCGGCGTGTCTCATTAATTGATCTGCATCTACATTGTCTTGAGGGTATAAGGTAACTCCAATACTTGCAGATACGTTTAATATAATGTTGTCAATGGTTATAGGTTTAGAAGCGGCCAAAAGTAATCGTTCTATCACAGGTTCACAATCTTCGATACAAGTTAAGTCGGTCAATACGGCAACAAATTCATCACCACCAATACGCGCTAAACTATCACCTTCACGTAATGCTTTTTTCATTTGCACAGAAAGCGCAATTAATAATTCATCTCCTACATCATGGCCATAAGCATCATTGACGGCTTTAAAGCCATCTAAATCTAAAAATATTACAGCGAGGGACTGTTCATGACGACGACACTTCAACATGGCTTGCGATAACCTATCGGCAAGTAATACTCTATTTGGCAAGTTAGTTAGCAGATCGTAGTGAGCAATATGCTCTAATTTATATTGATGCTCTTTCATTGTGCTAATGTCACGCCAAATAGCTCGACTGTACGAAATATTACCTTGCTCATCGCGTGTGGCGGTTATATTTAAAGATACGTCAAGAATGTTTCCATTTTTTTTCTGTACTTGTAAGTATTCATTCTGCACTATGCCCTTATCTAAATACATCGGCAGTATGTTACTCTTGATATAGAGTGCACTTTCAGGTGTGTATAAATTTAGAACAGAGTGTCCAATAACATCTTCTTTAGCAAATCCCATCACATTGATTAATGTTTGATTACATTGAATGACATTAGTTGTTTTAGGATCAACACTAAGGTACATATCTGGAGCATTTTCATATAAATCAAAGTATTTCTTCTGGCTTTGCTGTAACGCTAGTTTTGATTGTTTGACCACAGTAATATCGGTGACACTAAAAGTAACGCCTTGAGAAAGGTTATTGATATTTAAAGGCGTAGAACTCAACAATACATCAATGATGTTACCATTTTTGCAAAGAAACTGAGTTTCTACAGTACCAGTTCCTTTTTCTTGTATTTGTCGGTATTTTTCTTGCCCTACAAATTCATATTCTTTATCACATGGATATAAAACTCGAGAACTTTGTCCAATCAACTCTTCTTGTTGATAGCCAGTAATTTCACATACTCGATCATTAACTTCTACTAGTATTCGATCTTTAACTAAGCCAATGCCTGCTGGAACAGCACGAAAAATACTATTGAGATAATTATTGCTTTCCTCAAGTGCGTCTTGCCTTTGCTTTTGTTCAGTAATATCTCTCACAGTGGCATAGAACAATTGCTTATCATTGATTAAATAAAATGACCAATGTAACCATTTGTACACTCCATCTTTGCAACGGTAGCGGATTTCAAAACTATTTATAGCATGATTTTTATATAAATTATTGAATGCTAGACTGGTGGATTCTAGATCTTCAGGATGAACAAGCTGAAGGAATGTAACTTTACTTAACTCTGTTTTTGTATATCCGAGGGTTGTCGAGAAAGTGGGGTTTATTAACGTAAAATGACCATCCAAATCTATAATACAAAGTATATCGTGAGACAATTCAAAAAAACGTTTGATTGAGCTTGAAAGTTGATGCTTAACCTGTGTTTCTAATCGCTCATGCTCCGGCTGTATCTCTTGGAAGGTAATTTGATTTTTGATAATGAAAGTCCCACATTCCCTAGTGTACTTAACATCTTAATTGTAATAAAACTTGAATTCAATGAATACGTGTAAATTCCACATTGGTTTTTTATATAAAAAATATAACTATTTGAATAATAAAATAAAGAGCTTTAGAGCCTCTGTAGGGTAAAAAAGTTATTAGGCAGTAACAGCTGCTGTGTAATGTTAATAAAAAGCACTGACAATAATTAATGATGGAAAGAGTATAAAGTAAAGTTTCATTAAAAAACGCAAATTTCTGTTGGCTCCCTTTAACTCCATAAAATGATCAATCACTGTAAAGCCTTTATAGGTAACGGTTAATGCTATCAAAATACTAACCAATGTTGTTGAAGCAAATTGCTCACCTAATAGCGTATTAAACAAAGTGATCGCTATGAGAGCGAATAAGTACCATTCTAATTTTCCAATGTGTTTCATCATAATTAATTACCTTAATACGTATAATAATGGAAAAATAAGAATCCACATTAAATCAATCATATGCCAATACACGGCTAACGCTTCTAAACCTGAATTTTCTTTTGCTGAATAAGCGCCACTTCTTAATCTAAAAATAACCCATAAGATTGCACATGAGGCCCAGCCTACATGAAGAAAGTGATTAAATGTCATGTAGTAATACACGGTGAAAAATTCACTTGTGCTAGGGCCAAATCCTTGTAGATCATTCCAATAAAACTCCCATGTTTTTATGATCAAATACAAACAACCACATAAAAAGGCTAGCCATAAATAGCATTCACATTTTATTTTATTATCAAGGCGTATATTGGCCATAGCTTTAGCCATAAAGTAGCTACTTGTTAATAAAACAATGGTATTAGTTACACCTAAAGAAGTATGTAAACTTTGGGGCCCTTGAGTAAAAACCTCGGGGTAATAGAACTTGGCAATAAAGTAGGCAACAAAAAAAATACCAAACTCAGTAAGCTCTGACAAAATACCTACCCAAATAGGGATATTTCCGGGAATTTTGCCAGCGTGCTTTTCACTCCAAGATTTTGGAAAAATACCAAGTGATTTATTTATGGGCTCATCTTTCATATGACTTGTAATTTGCTTTGTTTATTAATTATTTTGTTATGGCTTAAGTGCCAATATTTAAGCCATTATAGTTGATTAAACGAATTCAACTTTGATCTACTTTACCTCTAAGGCCATTATCATTATTTTTTATATGAAGTGGTTTGTACCTAGGTTTAGTCTATTTCGTGCCTTGAAATTGATTGGTATTACAGAATTGAACTTTTCATTACAGTATAAGGGGAAAACGAAGGTGATTTGGCTGAGACAGAATAGGTACGAATTTGTTAAATGACTTTATAAGGGAGGATTAAGAGTTAAATCACGTATAGGGTGCAGAATATGAGAGGTAGGGGAGTTTATTGGGGCTAGTTGAATTTACTATAGAATTTGAGCCAACGATAGATACAAAAAAGCCCTAGCCGAAGTTAGGGCTTGAATGAATGGTGCCGACTGCCGAAGTCGAACTATTGATTACAAGAGCGATACTTAGTGTATATAAAATCACTATTTATGTGGCTTAACTATATGAACAATTAATTGAAATACAAAACTATCCCAATCAATAAATGCGAGAGTAGGTCGATTTATAGGACTCCCAAAATTCGGTAACAAATTTAAAGTTATAGGGTACCTTTTGCACGATTATGGGATTTGCAAAGCATTTTACAGTTTGTAGCGTTACACTATCGATAGATAATAAAAAGCTCTAACCTAGGTTAGAGCTTTTTTCGATTCAAGTAAGGAATAGTGCCTATTTTACTATAGTCATTTCATCAACTATGTTATTGGCACCGTCAATGTGCTCCATTGTCCAAAGCATAAATGGCACACTAGTATGGATCGCACGTTTAAACTTAGGATCGTAATCCCAATCGCCTATAATTGATTCATATACACCGTCAAAAACTAAACCAACAAACTCTCCATTGCCATTCAACGTTGGAGAGCCTGAGTTACCACCTGTGATATCAAGGGTTGATAAATAGTTAACCGGTACCGAACCTAAACTTTTGCGTTTATAACTACCAAAGTCTTCATTGGCAATTGCAGTACGAATATTCTTAAACAAATCGAATTCGTGATCATCTGCAATATACTTTGCCAACATGCCTCCTAATGTTGTAAAAGGTGTTGCCGTTAAACCGTCTTGTGGCGAATAGCCTTTCACATTACCGTAAGTGATACGTAATGAGCTATTTGCATCAGCATAAACGGGCTCACCTTTACTTTTTTTGTATGCGATCATCGCGTTCATAAATTGTGGGCGAATCTGAGCTAACTTGCCGTCAAGTTCGTCCGCTTCTTGCTCAAGTTTTTGGTCATTTTCATATTGCGAAACAGCAAATTGAATGTAAGGGTCTTTGCTATTTTTGAATTCTTCAACTGATTTGTCCATCCATGCTAGACGAACACTCTCTACATCAAGCTGAGTTTCGCTGTGCATTTTGTCTAATTTAGCAGCGAGTTTTTTCGCATCGAAGGCTTTATCTAAACCAAAATATTGATCGAATGTCGTATTGCGCTCTGACGCAGGGAATTTAGCGTATTGCGCCATAAAATGATTCAACACAGCTTTATCTACATTCGCATCGTAACGGCGATTAACGCGTTTCATTCCTTGCGTGAAACGGTTCATATCTCGTTCTTGGTAACCTTGTTTACGCTCTGTACTTGGCTTGTTTTTTTCATTTGCTAAACGGTATAAGCGTTTTGACACACCTATTAAGTTGGTACGGCCAATGTAGGCTAAAATCAGCTCTCTTTCTTGGTTTTCTTGCCCTTTAGCAATTAATGCATCGAGTTCTGTTAACGTTTTACCATACTGATTTTTGCGTTTTTTCGACGCGTTTATCCATGATTGTAACTCTTTCAGTTCCTGCTGTTTACGCGCTAACATATCGCCTTTATGGAAACTTTCAATCATAGAACCATAATTCTTCGCATAATTAGCTAAACCAGCTAAAGTGCTTTCATATTTGATGCGAGCTTCACTGCCTGCAGGAGCAGTAGATTTAATAACATCAATATATTCTTCTCGGTAACGTTTCGCTGTTGGATAAATCAAATTAAACTGATTTTCTACTTCTTGAGCGTTACGATAACGGTTGGTTCTACTCGGATAACCTAACACCATGACATAGTCATTCTCTTCAACTCCGTTAGCATTAACCTTTAAGAAAGTTTTAGGCTCAAATGGCACGTTGTCTTTTGAATAATCGGCAGGTTTACCGTCTTTATTGACATAAGCACGGTAGAATGACCAATCGCCGGTGTGACGTGGCCACATCCAGTTATCAGTGTCTCCACCAAACTTACCAATGCTTGAAGGCGGTGCATAAACTAAACGTACGTCGCGAATAGCAAGTTGCTTAATAAGAAAGTATTCTAAACCACCATGAAAGCTGTAGACTTCACAACGGTAGTCTTGCGATGTTTCACATTGCTGAACTAACTCTTTTTCATTTTTTTCAATCGCTTTGAAATATGCTTTGCCTGTAACTGATTTAGCAATAGAGCCAGTCACTTTATCTGTTACATTGGTTAACGACTCAGTAACATAAACACGTGACCCAGGCGCGGCTTGTAACTCATCAGACATTTTCTTAGCGACAAAGCCTTGTTTTAATAAGTTGTCTTTTTCGGTTGAATTGTATTGAATTGAACCATAAGCACAGTGATGATTAGTTACCACTAAGCCTTTATCAGATAAAAAAGAAGCAGTACATCCCCCTAGACTAATAATCGCATTCATTGGAAATTGATCTAAGTTTTCCATTTGTGTCGGGTCAAGCTTTAAGCCTGCCTTTTTAAGTTTGCCACTTATTTCTTGTAGTTGGTGTGGCTGCCACATACCTTCATCAGCAGCAGCTGCTCCAGTTAATAGCAATGATGTTAAGGACAAAGCCTTAAACACTTTTTTATATAACATGTTAAATCTTCCTAGAATATATCCGGCTTGAATAATATTTTTTACCGTAGCACTAAATCGTAACTACAGATAAATGTAAAATAAATGTAAAATAAATGTAAATTAAGTGTAAGATAAGTGTAAGATAAGTGTAATATTATCACAATATCTTGTGTGGCGAGATTTGTAAAGGTTTTAAAAAATGTCCTATATTCGCTTGTTATGATAAATAGGGACGAGGTGAATGCGCCTTAGCTTGATTGTACATAGCGGATTTTAAGCCAAAATGTATTAAAAAAGCTGTTTATATTGCGCCTAGCTTATACAAATAAAGATCTTAGTTGGATAGGGCTAAATTACGCAAAGGATATAGAGTCGTTAGGGTTAAGGGGGATGCTAGTGAAGTCCACTATAAAATTTAATCTAACGCTAGATACAAAAAAGCCCTAACCGAAGTTAGGGCTTGAATGAATGGTGCCGACTGCCGGAGTCGAACTGGCGACCTACTGATTACAAGTCAGTTGCTCTACCAACTGAGCTAAGTCGGCACACAAAGCTGTGTGCAGTATTATTACTTTTATAAAAAGATAATACTTTGGCACCGAAATAATACTTAATATTGCTATTGAGCACCATTTCTGTAAATGGTGCCCCGACCCGGATTTGAACCAGGGACACGAGGATTTTCAATCCTCTGCTCTACCAACTGAGCTATCGGGGCATCTCTTTTCGAAGCGTTTTCGCTGCCTCGTTAAGACGAGCGCTATTAGACTGTTTTTCACTTTGTTCGTCAACTGTTTTTTTTAAGTTTTTTATAAAAAAGGTTTGTTTGCTGTTTTTTTATTCTTCTTGCTGATTATTTAACTACAATAAAGGTTTTTTATAAGAAAAAGAGAAAATATAGTGATGAAGTGTATCTATTATAATAGTTAATAATTTAAAGCTAATATCTGTTTTAGTTTTTAAATAGTGGTGAAGGAGGGGGAGCTTTAGTCTATATATTTTATAAATAGTATTATCGAAGGGAATTTAACATTAAATATATTATTTAAAGTATGTGAGCTAAGATACACAAAAATAATTTATGTATATAAATAACCTTGATTTTGTATTCTTAACTCTTACTTTAGTTTATTTGATGCTAAGTTGATGATGGAGGTACATAACCTTCAATATCAGGTTCTACTCCGTCAAATAAATAAGCAACCATGGCTGTTTCTAAAAAGGCACGATCGTCAGGGTTCATCATGTTCATTTTCTTTTCATTAATTAACATTGTTTGCTTTTTTTGCCACTGACCCCAAGCTTCTTTGCAAATATTGTCAAAAATACGCTTACCAACTTCACCTGGGTATAGTTGAAAAGCTAAACCTTCACCTTCTTTTTTTAGATTTTGGCAAAATACTGTACGGCTCATAATTTTCTCTTATTAAATTTTAGTAATAATTTCTGTGATTTATTGTTGGCATTAAACTGTTTGCAATAAGCCAAGCAGTTTCTTAGTTGAAGCTGCTAAACCTACGCTAGCTTCATTACGTAAATCATACCATTTTTGTTTTCGTGGTTCGCTAATTTCTTGAACATTAATTTGTGGCTGTTTGTTAGAGTTTACCTCTGTGCACTCAATGATAATTGGAGAAATATCAAGATGAAAATGACTAAAAGTATGTCTAAATGTTGTTAACTCTTGCTGTGGGTTATGATTTGTTGAAATGCTTAACCCTAATGAATGCAATAAATTAGGAATTTCATCTTTATCTTTTACCTCGTAAAAACACCATAGGCCGCCCCAAATGCCGGCAGGAGGCCGTTTTTCCATAAGAACTTTATCTACAGTAGTTGTAGTGATTCTGGGAATAACCATAATTGTATTTTTTTCAGGAATGTTCTTCTTTGGCTTTTTTTGAGGAAAATCTGCTTGTTGAGCACTAGCTAATGCTAGACAGCTTGTTTTTACGGGACAAATATCGCACTGGGGTTTACTACGTGTACAAATTGTTGCGCCTAAATCCATCATTGCTTGCGTATAAAACCCAGTATCAACTGCTGGAGTTAACGTTTCACTCAATAACCATAAAGCCTTATCAAATTTAGCTAAACCATTATAGCCTTCAACTAAGTAACTTCGTGCAAGCACTCGTTTTACATTACCATCTAAAATGGGGTGGTGTTGATTTAACGATAAACTTAATATGGCACCAGCTGTTGAGCGTCCAATACCCGGCAAAGCGATAACTTCTACTATATCCTCAGGGAAAACTCCATTATGTTCAGTCGTTATAATTTTTGCTGCTTTATGTAGGTTTCGTGCTCTTGCGTAATATCCTAATCCTGTCCAGTGGTGTAATACGTTATCTTCGTCTGCTAATGCTAAATCTCGTATAGTAGGAAAGCTTTCCATAAAACGTTGGTAGTATGGAATAACTGTCGCAACTTGAGTTTGTTGGAGCATTATTTCTGAAATCCAAACACTATACGGTGTTTTATTTTGTTGCCATGGCAAATGCTTTCGTCCTTGGTCGTGATACCAAGTTATAACTTGCGTTGAAAACTGTATAGCAGATTCAGCTGATATTTTCGTTTTTTGTATTGGCTTAGCGTGAGTTGTTGTATTAATGGTTTTAAACTTCGTTTTTAAGGGCGTGGGGCAGTGTAACTAATTATATTCATGGACTCAAAAAATGTTTTGTTTTCATCAATAAGTCGTTATATTGTAACCATTCTACTTTTCCTTTTTTGTTCATAACATCATGATTACAAATACGCTTCCCCATCACGTCTCCACAACTATTAGTAACAAAGAATACAGCGATTACGCTTTACCAGAGTATTTAGCTAAACATTACTGGTGGGCTTATTTATCACCTAAAGGAGTCGGGATTTTTGATCGTCCTTTTATTGTGAATCGTATACTTTGGGGGCAATACCATAAAATAGCGCAAGATGCGGTAGAGTTATTTTCATCTGAAAATGACCTCGTTAGTGATAAACAAACAGTTGCAGGAATTTCTTGTGCATATGGTGAATTCTTCCCAAAACTAGCAGCCCATGAAAATGTAGAACAATTATTTTTATTTGATATTGCACCAATTCAATTGAAACAAATACAGAATAAAATACCTGAGCAAATGTTAGCTGATAAATGTCAGTTGTTTATCTCTAATGCTGAACAAATTTCTATTGCTGATAAATGTGTAGATAGTTCTGTTTTATTCTTTTTATTACATGAATTACCAGTTTTTTCTCGCGCAAATGTACTATCTGAAACAATAAGAGTAACTAAATCTGGCGGTCGTATTATTATTGCTGATTATGCAGAGAATCAGGACAGACACTTTTTTAATAGAATTGGAATGTTCAATTCTATTTTTGAAAAACTAGAACCTTTTTTAGGTGATTTTTGGCGTTGTGATTTAGCGGCTGAAATTTCTGAACAAGCACAACGACATGGTAGAAAAGTTACTTTGCAAAGTGAACGCTACTATTTTAATCGCTTTTATCGTTTGCTTGAGTTTAGTGTTGAATAAATTTGTTTTATTGCTAAGGGCTATATCTGTATAATGTCGGCAATTATTTAAGTTACTTTTATTATGAGAATATGCAATGAAAATTGATGCAAAAAATCGCAGCGAACGACTACGTAAAAAATTGAGAGTTGATGAGTTTCAAGAATTAGGCTTTGATGTTGCTTGGCAATTAAAAGAAGATATTTCTAGCGATGAAATTGATGTTTTTATTGATAAATTTTTTAGTGAAATTATTCAACCAAGTGGTTTAGGCTTTGGCGGTGAGGGTGATACGTTATGGCATGGTCTGATCTGCACGCAAAAATTAGGCTCTTGTACTAATGAAAACCGTGCTGCTGTTGAAAAGTGGTTAACAGATAACGGTGCAACTTCTGTTGCAGTGAGTGAGCTGTATGATGTTTGGTGGGCTGAATAATTATATTCTTACCAATTTTCTAATGAGAGTGAATTTCATTGAGTAGCTATAATCATTTTGAGTTAAAAGATTAGAGAAAATGACAGATAAAATAGAGAAAATACATAAAACTATAGAGCAAGCGGAACAAGAAGGTAAATATATTCGTAAGGTTCGTAGTTTTGTTAAGCGTGAAGGCCGATTAACAAAAGCGCAAGAACGTGCTTTAAATGATCATTGGCAAACCATGGGGTTAAATCATATAGATGGTTTAATTGATATGAAAAAGTTATTTACCAATGATAATCCTATCGTATTAGAAATAGGCTTTGGTATGGGGAAGTCTTTAGTTGAGATGGCTAAAGCAGCGCCTGAGC
>CAXIBS010000032.1:0-17668 GCA_964022585.1 uncultured Colwellia sp. | reverse complement strand
TGAGATTTGTCGACGCTTGTCTGGTTTACCATCTAAGCGCCTTATTATGGATAGATTAATTCAAGAGGCTCGCAGATTATTATCATTTTCATCTATATCTATTAGTGAAATAGGCTACGAACTCGGTTTTAAAGACCCTGCATATTTTGCTCGTTTTTTTCGAAAAAACACAGGAGTTACAGCGAATAAATACAGAAATAGTTAAATCATCTATATTCGAGGTGATGGTTACGTCACAGACTTTATTACTGACTATTTACTGTATCAGCGACAAGAAAAATCACAGCATTTAGTTAATATTCGTTCTACTTTTATTAGCTAAATGCACATTTTATATTATTTCAAGTTTTCAATAACACTCAGCGCCTGAGAAAAATCAGCTAATTCAACTTCCAGATATTCATCATCTCCTTGCCAATCAACACCAATAATAACACTATCTTGATTCAAATCTTCAATCCAAAATTCAAACCAATCAGATAATGAAATTTCGCTAGGAATATAATCTGCCCACTCTTCAATACAATGCTCTTGAGCAAGTTCAACACTTGACCAAAGTGGCATAACTTCAGTATTTTCAAAAGCAATAGAATCAAGTACAACCCAATCCTCACTCTCTTTATCTTGAAGTGCCCATAATTTTTGAGTTGGTTTAACCTTTGACATGAAAGTGTTTAATGTACTATTTTGCTCATTCATAATATAAACTTTTAAAGTAATTGAATAAGCCGATTATACCTTTGATTAAACAAAAAATACGAATAACAATTGAGATATTTTGAGTTTGTATTGATAAAAGTGGCACTTCATTAAACATTGCTTTGCAATAATCTAAAAAGCTTAATTAAGTTTTTCGCTATAATTTATTAGAGAGAGTATTGATTTGCAGAGCTCACAATCTCAATAATAGCAGGATGTTTTAATCTTCGCTCAGGTGAAATAATATAGTACTGTTCTATTATTTCATTATCACGCCCAATAACTGTTACATCATATTTATCAATAATATAATCTTCTATTAAGGTTGGGCTACCAAAAAGGCCAAAACCCGCCTACCCAAAAGATTTCATCAAAGCACTGTCATCAAACTCTGCAACAATATTAGGTGATATATTATTCTTTTCTAACCATGATGATAAACGGGTTCTTACTGCAGAGCTTTTACTTTGCATTAACCAAGGTAACTCTGCTAAGACCTGAGGGAAGTCAGCTTTAGTACTTTTTAGTAATCCTTCTTTTGCAAAAAAAGTAATAACACTTTCAACTAAAAGGTGACTATATGCTTTTACATTATTTACCAATTTCAGGGGCTAGTCTGCCAATATGCAATCTATTTTATTAACCGCTAAATCAGTCTCTAGACTATTTTGCTCACCTGTTACACAAGGTTATAATTGGGTTTGGTTAATGTTGTTATTTGCCTCTGCTGGCGCGTTTCATTACACCGGAATAAAAGTCCCCTATTTTGCATTCTTCGCTCGCGATTCTGGTATTCGTGTGAGCGATCCACCCAATAACATGCTGCTAGCAATGGCTATTGCTGCTGGCCTTTGTATAGCAATAGGAATTTACCCTGCAGCGCTTTACTCTTTATTACCTTATGACACGGGTTATAACCCGTATGATACGACTCATGTTTTAGCTCAAACTCAACTATTATTTTTCTCAGCTCTTGCCTTTGTATGGCTTAACTCAAGAGGAATGTATCCTCATAAACCTCATTCAATTAATTTAGATATTGACTGGATATATCGCCATGCTATGCCATTAATTTTAAAAAGAACATTCAACTTTATTTGGCAGATAGACAGTAACCTACGTACAAAAATTAAAGTAATTATCAACTCTGCATTTACTTATCTTGCAGGAAAAAACAATAAACTTAGCAGTATGCTTTCACGTAATCACCCTTCAGGTAGTATGGCCATGTGGGTTGCCGTGGTGCTAGCTATTTACTTACTGCTTAGTTTCATTAAGTAATAAAGATTATTAACTTTGTTTTTGACCGTTTATCACAATAGGCTCTAGCGTTTTTTAATAACAATTAACTTTACTATATTTAGAAGGGGATACCCCTGTCCATTGCTTGAAAGCGCGAGTAAAGGATCGTGGCTCACTAAAACCTAATGCATTAGAAATATCAGCAATGCTACGATTATTTGCCTGTAAGTAGTCAATCGCAAGATCACGACGTACTTCATCTTTGATCATAGGATAACTCGTGCCTTCAACTTTAAGACGACGACGCAATGTTTGTGCACTCATGTTTAAATTCAAGGCAATTGTTTCAAAGCTTGGACAATATAGTTCATCATTTTCATTGTGAATTAATATTGCAATAACTTTAGCTTTAAAACTATGCTCACTTCCAGGAATAGTAATTAAGTCTGCTGGCGAGTCACGTAAAAATCGCGTCAGTTCTTTATTAGATCTTACACAAGACAGCTCTAAGTATTTTTTAGAAAAACACAATTTAACTACTGGGCGATTAAAGCTGTGTCGACAGGAAAAAAGCAACTTAACTTCCTGATGATGATTAGGCTTAGCATGAGTAAAGCACACTTGGCTTAAAGGTATTTTCACATCAATTAACCAGCTAGAAAAGCGATGCCAAATAATTAACCAAAATTCAAGAAAGAAGTGATTAGGATCTCTATCAGGGTGCATAAAAACAAACTCTAACTCAGCAAAGTCAGCACTTTTAACTAATTTCATCTGTATATCATTTGTCACTAAGTTATAAAAAGTAATTCCCTGCTCAAGCATTTTTTCAAGCGTCTGATATGGCAATACATGCCGCGCCATGAAAGGAAACATTCCCTTCTTACATGGGTGCATAGTACAACCAAGAAATTCATCATTTAACGTTGCCCACACATATTGCACTAAACGTGTCATTTGCTCGTCATCAACACGCTGTTGATTTACTTTAATATCAATATCTAATGTAGATAGTATTTCATCTGCATCAAAACCTTTTCGTACTGCACAATTAAGAGCCTCACGAAAATAGTGCATATCTACTTTAGCCATAACTAGCTTATTTCCAATTTACATTTGTACTCACTATAACTTAATGGCTAACAAGAATGTAATGTTTAGTGAGTTAAATGGTTATATTTTGTCATTTTAATTAACTTTAAAGCTCCCTATACTTTTTATATCTATTTCTATATCAAAAGTTATTGCTTCAACACATATTGACTAGGGCTAAAGGCCTATTGTTGGTATGTAAATATTTTGTTAGCTTACTTGCTAATTAAAGAGTAATAAGCACAAAAATGTAGCGTTAATATTTTTTAGAAAAGCACAAAAATAATGAGTAAACACTTAATTTTACTAGGTAAATTAAAAGAGGAATATTATGGATCTTTCATTAACTGAAGACCAAGCGATGATACAAGACATGGCGGCAAAGTTTGCACAAACTGAACTTGCTCCTGTGGCTGAAAAACTAGATCAACATGGTGATCGTGAACTGTTCTTATCAAATTTACAAAAACTTGCTGACCTTGGTTTTATGGGGCTTAATGTAAACTCTGCCTATGGCGGCACCGAAGCTGGCACCATAGTATTTAGCCTTGCAATGACAGAAATTGCTCGTGCATGTGCCTCTACAGCAGTAACCATGTCTGTAACTAATATGGTTGGTGAAGTAATAGAATCTGTTGCTAGTGAAGAGCAAAAGCAAAAATATTTACCGAAACTGTGTAGCGGCGAATATGCTGCTGGTGGTTTTTGCTTAACTGAATCTGGCGCGGGCTCAGATCCTTCAGGTATGAAAACTAAAGCCGTTTTAGAAGGCGAAGAATGGGTTATTAATGGCGCAAAACAGTTTATTACTAGCGCAGAATATGCCGGAATATTTGTATTATGGGCAGTAACTGATCCTGATGCCAAAAGAGGTAAAGGTATTTCATGTTTCTTAGTTGAAGCAGGTACTCCCGGCCTAATTATATCGCCAGCAGAGAAAAAGATGGGTCAACACGCTTCAGCCACTAACGAAGTTGTTTTTGATAACTGTCGCATTCCAAAAGACGCATTAATGGGCAACTTAAACGAAGGGTTTAAAGTGGCTGTTTCTGAATTAGCCGGTGGTCGTATCGGTATTGGTTCATTATCGTTAGGCATAGGTTTAGCGGCCATTGATTATGCACGTGAATATGTAAATGAGCGTGAACAGTTTGGTCAAAAAATTGCTAACTTCCAAGGTATTCAATGGATGTTAGCTGAAGCGTATACAGATATGGAAGCTGCACGTTTATTATTGATGAACGCATCTGATAAAAAAGATAAAGGTTTACCGTTTGGCAAAGAAGCATCAATGGCTAAACTTTTTGCCTCTGAAAAAGCTAACCAAGTTTGTTATACAGCCTTACAACTTATGGGCGGAGCTGGCTACATTAAAGAATACCCATTAGAACGTTATGCTCGTGATGTTCGCGTAGCAAGTATCTATGAAGGCACTAGCGAAATTCAACGTGTAATTATCGCCCGTGATTTACTACAAGAAATTAATTAATTTAAGGATTTACCATGGATTTAAATAACAAAGTCGTTGTTGTAACTGGCGGCGCATCAGGCTTAGGTTTAGTTACTTGTGAAGAATTAGCTAAGCAAGGTGCTAAAATTGTAGCTTTCGATTTAAACGAAGATGCAGGTAATTCACTTGTTGCTAGCTTAGGTGATAAAGCTATTTTTGCAAAAGTAGATGTAACTAATGATGCTTCTGTTGTTGCCGGTATTGAAAAAGCAGTAGCTGCTTTTGGTACTGTTCATGCTTGTATTAACTGTGCAGGAATAGCACCCGGTGGAAAAACAGTTGGTCGCAACGGCGCTTTAGCTCTAGAAAAGTTCTCGCAAGTTATTAATATTAACTTAATTGGTACCTTCAATGTATTACGCTTAGCTGCTGAACAAATGGCTAAAAACGAGCCTGATGAAAAAGGCGAGCGCGGTGTAATTATCAATACAGCATCAGTTGCTGCATTTGACGGTCAAGTAGGTCAATCAGCTTACAGTGCAAGTAAAGGTGGTATTGTTTCAATGACATTACCAATTGCTCGTGATTTAGCACCTCTTGGCATTCGCATTATGACCATTGCTCCAGGTATTTTTGATACTCCAATGATGAAAGGGTTTAGTGATGAAGTGCGCGATCCACTAATCAAAATGGTACAAAGCCCTAAACGTTTTGGTGACCCAGTTGAGTATGCCGATTTGGCCGCTCACATTATTACTAACAGCTACCTTAATGGTGAAGTTATTCGTCTTGATGGCGCTATTAGAATGGAACCTAAATAAGGTTTGATTTTTGGGGAGTGGAGTTTACCTCTCCCCTTGTTTACCCTCCCCCTGCAATTTTCTCATTATTTCATTGGAGCACTTCATGCTGAGCGATGTTAAAATATTAGATCTATCTACCCTACTTCCGGGGCCTTATGCATCAATGATGCTCGCAGATCTTGGAGCGCAGGTTTTACGTGTTGAATCGCCAATTCGTGTTGATTTAGTGAGAGAAATGGCGCCTAAAATAGGTAACTCTTCAGCAGCTCATCAGTATTTAAACCGTTCAAAAAAATCAATTGCTCTTGATTTAAAACAACCTGAAGCCATTGAATTAATTAAAGCATTAATCAAAGACTATGACATAGTGCTTGAACAATTTAGACCCGGGGTAATGGATAGATTAGGCATTGGTTATGAAGCATTAAAAGCAATAAATCCCAAAATAATTTATTGCGCAATTACAGGTTATGGTCAAACAGGACCATATAAAGATCGCGCTGGTCATGATTTAAATTACCTAGCGATTGCAGGTATTAGTAGTTACTCCAAAAGAAAAGAACAAGCGCCTGTTCCTCAAGGCATACAAATAGCAGATGTTGCTGGCGGCTCGCTACATGGTGTTATTGGTATTTTAACTGCATTACATCATCGTCAACGTACAGGTGAAGGTCAAATGATTGATATCAGTATGACCGATTGTGCCTTTGCTTTAAATGCAATGAGTGGTGCGGGTGCTCTGGCTGGCGGAGACATTCCAGACGCTGAATCTCATCTACTTAATGGTGGTACTTTTTATGATTATTACCAAACAAGCGATGGTCGTTACTTATCAATTGGTAGTTTAGAGCCTAAGTTTTTTAGTGGTTTGTGTCAGTTACTCGATTTAGAAAACTTATTACCATTAGCGAACAAAGCCTCTGCACAACAACAAATTAAAGATAGCTTCACGTACGCCTTCAAACAAAAGACCTATGAACAATGGCAAGAAATATTTATCAATCTTGATTTATGTGTTGAGCCAGTGCTTAATTTAAAAGAAGCGAGTGAGCATCCTCAATTAATCGCCAGAGAAATGATTATTGACGTACCCCATCAACAAAAAGGCACGCAAAAACAACTTGGTTGTCCTATTAAGTTTTCGATGTACCAAACACACTACCAACAAGCGGGCGGGGATATTGGCGCTGATAGTAAACAAATACTAACTGAGCTTGGCTTTGACGACACAAAAATATCCACACTTAAGAAATGTGGCGTAGTAACTTTTTAGCAAAACTTATTCTAATAAAAGAGCTTTAAAGTGTTTTCAAAGCTCTTTTATAAATTATTATTTATATGATTATAACGATTTAAGATAAGCCAATAAATAATCTTGCTCTGCCTTATCGGTAATTTGAACATGACGCATACGTGTACCTGGCACTAATATATCATTGCCCGCAACCCAGCGACGAATGTTAGCTTCTGTCCAAGTTAAACCTGACTTTCTTAATGCGTCAGAATAGGCAAAACGAGGCAGAGACGCAGCTTTACGATTTATTACGCCAACTAAACTAGGGCCAAATGCATTTTTACTCGCATCTGTAGAATGACATGCACTACACTTTTTAAAAATTTCTTGCCCTGCTGCTTGCATCATCTTTTCATTACTAGCTTGCGCAAATGAAGTAAAAGAGAGCGTCGCTGCTAAAATTGACATGCCTAATATTTTGCTTTTCATTTTATTTCCTTTATATAACTAGAATATTCCGAGATATTATATTATTAATTCCTCTTTACAGATGTAGATCTTAAGGATGAAATAAACCTAATCACAAAGTAGGAGCCTTTATCATTACTTAGTCGTTATATTGAATTTAGGTTGGCTAAATTAACTTTGTTCACACAAGCATAATAGTTTCAAAAAATCTATTTAACGACACTTCTTCTCAAGATAATCAGAGTTGAGAACTGTCGATGAAACCAACAACTAGGCCAAGCTCTATAAACTTTTTCAGACTATCGTCGACAGAGAAATCAACTTGCTTAGCCGTAGCAGCTAAAATAGCTTCATCAAATGTTTCACTATTGTCGAAAGCCCTTAATAAGGTAAATTCACCTGCTGATATGGGTAATATGACAGTTTTTAACTGCTGGCGAAATAAGACAAGAAAATTAATATCATCCTGATCACCTGTAAGTTCTACGTCTGTATCAGCTGATGCTCTTTCTTGATTTGAATGCCATATTTTATCGATAGGAAATGCAGAGTGAACTAATGAGAAAGAAGGGGTTAATAGGAACTGTAACTGTAAAATATCACGAACTGTTGCCAATGTAGTCCAGTTCATAAAAGTAGCGTCGTCTGCAAGCGAGCTTTGATGAAAAGCCCACTCGAGTAGGGCTACATCTTTAAGATAAATAAGATGTTTTGCGTGTTCAAATTCAGCTAAAAATCCTGGAAACTCTACGCCATAATCATCCATATTGCCGCTTTTAGGCCAAGTAGTGTAAATAAACTCTCGACACATTGCGCTAAAGAAGTTTTTTCCAACTAATTTTTCAATTACTGGATAAGTCAATTTGAGAGAGTTGGTTATATTAGCGATGGCACTGTTTTGATATATTCCCATCAACCCTTGCGCAGAAATAATACTGCTATCGATTTCTTTTGCTAATAGAATATTGTTTTTTCTAAGCTTGCCAGACAAACAATCACTAATAAAGTTACGTTGCAACACGGCTAATGGTGTTACCTGTGTAGGGTGAGTAGAATTATTCATCAGGCTATCTGCTGATTATATACTTTAGTAATAATGGTTTCTGCTTTCTTTTTCTCTGCCATCAATACTGACAATTCAGGAACATCTGTATCCCATTCAATTAATGTCGGCACAGCACCAAAGCGCTCTATAGCTTTTTCATATAACTGCCAAACATCGTCATAGACCTTTTGCCCATGAGTATCAATATACACTTCTTTTCCTTCAATAATATCGATACTATAACCAGCTAAATGTATCTCTTTAACCGCCTCTACAGGTAAGCTTTCAAGATAGGTTAATGCATCAAAGCCATGGTTAAAAGCGCTAACATAAATATTATTAACATCTAGTAAAAGCCCACACCCTGTTGTTTTACTTACTACAGAAAGAAAGTCCCACTCCAGTATAGTAGAGTTATTAAAACGTAAATAACTCGATGGGTTCTCAAGCAATATTTGTCTTTGTAATACGTCTTGTACATGATTGATATTTTGAGTGACTACTTCAAAAGCCTCTTCCGTATAAGGAATGGGTAATAAATCAGGTAAATAATGCACACCGTCCGAAGCACTCCATGAAAGGTGATCTGAAACCATTACTGGCTGCAACCAATCAATCGTTTTTTTAACTTGTTGTAAATGCTGTTCTCGGACGGGGCAAGTAATTGCTGCAGAGCCTAAAGACAAGCCAACACAGTGAGCAGAAATAGGATAATCTTGACGAATCTTGGCTAAATATTTTGACGAGGTACTGTGCTGACTAAAAAAATTTTCAGTGTGAACTTCTAACCAAGAAACATCAGGTTTGTTTTCAATGAATTCCTGAAAATGTTTATGGCGTAATCCTAACCCAACACCTGAAATTCTTTCCATTTCACACCCCCTATTTTTAAGCAATCAATAATTATCAAACTAATTACAACTTGATTGTAATAAAGTAAATGTAGCAAGTTATCGATTAACATTCACAACTTGCTACATCCAACTAAAAGCGGTTATCAATTATTTCTTAGCTGGTTTTTCTGCTTTCACTACGCCACCAGTAATTTTTTCACAGGTTCCTTTAGGTACATAAACCCATTCATTATCATCATTATCCATTGTTGCTTGCCCTGCACAACCATGACTACCATTAAGTGATCCACAATCATTTTTACCAGCTTTAGCAATGCCTGCACATTTTTCCCATGCTGTTGGTTGATTAGGTACTGCATTTGCACTCGTTGCTGTTAAAACACCTAAAGCTAAAATGCTAGAAATTGCTGTTGTTGCTATTGTTTTAGTATCCATAAGAATTCCTTAATAAGTTTAATTGAATTTTATGCCTCAAAATAAAAGATAGCTTTAACAAGAAAATAATTTCAAAAAAATGTCTTTTTCTTTACGAATCCAAATTACATAATATAAAGCTGATAGTCTTCTAACCTTTTCTTATATACCTCGGCTCATTAAATATTGATTAAGGAATTACTGTGTTAACAATTGAATGGATAGTATCTTTTCTGTTTTTAGGCTCTTTTGTTGGTTTTGTTGCAGGCCTTCTTGGCGTTGGCGGTGGTGGAATAATGGTTCCTGTATTAACCCTTATTTTCTTACATCAAGGTGTAGATGCTAATTCAGTTGTACATCTAGCATTAGGCACGTCGATGGCTTCCATTATTTTTACTTCCATCTCAAGCTTAAGAGCACATCAATCACATAACAGTATCAATTGGCATATAGTTAAATTTATGTCGCTGGGTGTTATATTGGGTACTTTTATGGGGACATTTCTTGCGACTAAATCTAGCTCCCTTTATTTAGCAATATTTTTTACTTTGTTCATGGCTTATGTCGCAATTAAATTACTTTTTAAAAAACAAGTTGATAATACTGATGTGCAGATAAGTAATCAGAAACTTATTACTTCTGGTGGTGGTATAGGTGCAATATCAGCACTTGTTTCAATAGGTGGCGGCTCATTAACAGTACCTTATCTGACTACAAAAGGAATTAACATAAAAAAAGCGATAGGAACATCAGCTGCAATAGGTTTACCCATATCAATAACAGGTACTTTGGGGTATTTAATTAATGGCTGGGGAAATAGTTTAAACTACGAATATACCTCAGGGTTTATTTATTTACCGGCGGTTTTCTTAATATCGATTACAAGTTTTTTTACAGCACCTTATGGTGCTAAATTAGCGCAACACTTACCCGTAAACATTTTAAAGAAAGTTTTTGCATTACTATTACTTTCATTAAGCTTTAAAATGTTACTTTCTATCATATAACAAATTTTCATCACAAGTAGTTATCATTAATGGACAAATTGCTGAGCGTTATAAAGCTATAAATCAAAAGACCTATATTAAAAATAGTTAAGTATCTCTTTTATAAGATGGGTTTGTTTGAATAGATTATGTAAGTGCCTTCCGTGGCTAATCATTTAATGAAATATTAGTAAGTAAACTCATATTAAAGGGCAATATAGTCTACTTATTTCAAGATGTTTTATTTTATAATTGTGCTATTAATAGTTAAGACCCTACTAGGTTGCTTTATCTTTCACCTAATGCTCATTATTAAGCATATTACTCGTAATCTAAGTGACTTTAAGGTGATTGCTTAAAGCTTGTTAAGTCTATTTTGAATATGTATTTTAGTTACTAAAACTTAAAAAATCACAATATATCCTAAGCTTATGCCATGCGAGTAATGCGAAATAATTCACTCTGGTATTGAACTAAATATTGAATAATATCATCAGATTCATACAGCCACTCAGTTTTACCATTTGCACCATCAATTCGTAAACATGGCACTTGTGTTTTATGCCCTCCTTGATATAAATCAGTCTGATACAGATGATTAAGTTGAGTATTTCGTAATTCAACATCAAGACCTAAATCATTAATAGCCCTTCGTGTTTTAGCGCAATAAGGGCAACTCTCATAATGATAGAGTGCAAATAAAGTAGATTGTGATTTTGTCATAACGCCTTCCTAATAAAGCTTTAGTTAAAAAATTAGATTTCCTTTTAAGCTAATAATATAAGGGGTTAGTATTTTAAAAAGGCTACCAAATGTCTAAATTTTGATACCAATCTGCCAAGTTATAATTTTATTTTTTATGTATATTCCTAAGCAAAGTTATAAACCACCTTTATTACTCTTTTAGTATTTATTACTTGCAACAACAGAACTCCATAACCATCTGAAATATAATTAAATTGAAGAGTATTAGCACCTAAGATAAATAGAAAGATTAACTGAGGTTATCCGCACTATTATAGAAAATTTCATGATAGTAATTCGTGATAGGTAATATACTAATCGTCTAGTTAACTAATTATTTAATATATTAATCATCAAACAATGTGTAGTATACTTGCCCAAATATATCTTTTATGCTAATTGATAATTTAATAAGGGTTAAATAGCAGCCTTTATTTAGATTTTGCAACAATAGGAACATGCTCAGTAATGCGCAAATTTGACGACTCTCTCCCTTTAAAACTATTAAGAGCCCGCGAAGCTGCTCTAAATCATTTCCGCCCTATTTTAAAAGAGATTTCATTAACAGAGCAGCAATGGCGAATTATTCGTGCTCTGAATGAATATGGCGCTTTAGAGTCAAAACAATTAGCTGAGTGTTGTTGTATCCTTAGCCCTAGCTTAACTGGCATTATCAAACGATTAGAGCAACAAAACTTCATTCAACGTCAAAAGTCTACAGAAGATCAACGACGTGTTTTACTTAGCTTAACTGAGCATGCTCAAACAGTTTTCGATGAAGTTAGCCCACGTTTTGAAGAAAGTTATCGAAAAATGACTGATCGATTTGGCCAAGAAAAAATGCAAGAATTTAAAGAGTTACTCGATTTAATGGCTAATGTAAAACCTTAGTAATGCACCAGTGAAACAGTAATTTCTTCACTAATAAATAATCAATGCAACTGAAAATTATTTTAGTTGCAACATACAAGCTAAGCCTGTGTTCTACATTAAGAAAAATTTAGTTAGTTTTCACGTCACCTAAGTAAACATATATTAATATCATTTAGCGTAAATCTATGACAACTACTCTGCACAATAAGCAACCCTCATTAATTTTGCTTATTGTTATTGCCATGACGAGCCCTTTGGCATTAAATTTATTTATTCCTGCAATGCCTTCAGCAGTAATTGACCTTCATACTGATATTGCAACAATGCAATTAACTTATAGCTGCTTTTTATTAACGCTAGCTTTTGGACAATTGATATCAGGCCCATTAGCTGACTACTTTGGGCGCTATCCTATTTTAGTCGGTGGACTAATCATTCACTTTTGTGGTTGTCTCTTTGCAATACTAGCAGATGACATCAATTTACTCATTGCAGCGAGAGTATTACAAGCATTAGGAGGTAGTGCTTGTATGTCAATGGCACGAACAATGACATTAGATATATATGGGCGAGAGAAGTCAGCAAGTAAAATGAGTTACCTCGTTATGGCGATTGCTTTATCGCAAACCCTTGCGCCTACGCTAGGAGGTTATATTAATTTATACTTCAACTGGCAAACTATATTTATTCTTTCTTCTTCCATTGCTTTAGGTGTATTTTTCTTAGCAATTAAACAGTTAACTGAAACTTGTAAGCAGAAAAGTAAGAGTTTAGAAGTGAATCAAGTTTTATTTCAATATTCGCAAGTTTTAAAATCTAAACAATATTTAGGTTATGCCTTATCAACCACCTTTATTGCTTGTGCTTTCTACCTTTTTATTGGTAGTGCTCCTTATATCGTTGTTAATTATTTGGATGGAAATTCTGCTGATTTTGGCAATTGGTTTTTAATGGTAGCCCTTGCCTTTATGTTTGGTAGTATTTGTTCTGGCACACTAGCCAAGCATTTATCGATAAATACTATGATCTTTACAGGCCATAGTGTTTCTTTATTAGGCGCAGCACTTCTATTCTATTTCAACAGCACTGATCAAATGAGCTATTACGGTTTATTTATCCCCATGTCGTTACTTACATTTGGACGAGGTTTAAGTCAGCCTAGTGCTCAGTCAGCCGCCATAGCATCTTCTTTATCACGTGCAGGAACTGCTTCAGGTTTATTAGGCTTTATACAATTAACTATTGGTGCATCTATTGCTCAATTGATTCCAATATTAATGGATTACAACATCAATACATTATTTTTTATTGTTCTATTAGCGCCCATATTCGCATTGATTTGTCATTTTTATACTGTACGAATAACGCAAGAAATATCATAACCAAATTTTAATCGTTAAAATTCTCCCCCTTATTAATCTTTAATTAATAAAAGCTTCATAAAAATTTCATAAAAAAAGAAATAAAGACGTATTTTTAAGTTAATTATCATATTAAGTAGTTGACAATCAGTAACGCAAAATGCAATATTAGTTAATATGTTAACTAGTGTTTTTTTATTGAGCAGTTAAAGAGACAGTCTTTTCATCTTTAAACAAGTTATTAGACAACTCTAGAATGACTCCAATTCTAAATATGACATTGGTACTATTTCATTGATGAGTATACTTCAACTGGCAAATAAATGATTACTACCTTGAAATAAAAACAATCAAAAGCACCTGTAAAAAGTAATTCAAGAAATATGAGTAATAGTAAATATTTTATGTAAAACACGGTTACTTTGAAGTGTTTATATAGAAAATAGCTAAGAGAGTATTTACAACTGTTTTTACTGTAAAAACCCAGAAAACAACAGTTTTTTAGCTTACAGGTACTAGTACTAAAGTTGGTGCATTAATATAAAAACAACACTAGTAAAAAGTTATTGGTTATATCAAAGTAGATATTGAAAAAGGCGTAAAAGTGATTTTTGGAAATGATAACTGAGTTAATTTAGTCAATCATCACCTGCTAATAATTGTACGATTTTTAGTAAAAAATAATCACAACTCACTTAAGTTTTAAGGGAGAAAGTAGAAAAGCATCATTAATAATACAATGAGTAAACTCGATAATAATTATATAAAAACATAAAACATTTAGTTTAGGAGAGAAAACTATGAAGAAATCACCTTTAATGAAAATCACTGCCGCACTAGGTTTGTGTGTAGCGTTATCCGCATCAGCTGCTGCTGATACAGTATTGCGTGTTGCTACTTGGTTACCGCCAGGACATGCAATGAATGCTGAAATGTGGCCTACTTGGGGCAAGTGGATTGAAGAAGCTACTGAAGGTAGAGTGAAACTTAAACTAGAATACGGTATGGGTCATCCAAAAAGTATGTTTGATCTAGTTGAAGATGGCGTTGTTGATGCTAGCTTTAGTTATCACGGATATGTTCCTGGTCGTTTTAAGTTACCACAAATTGCAGAGCAACCTGGTCTTGACTCTAATGCAGAAGACGCTTCTGTTGCACTTTGGCGTGTACAAGATAAATACTTTAAAGATGCTGGTGAATTCGAAGGTTTAACCTTAGCAGCTATATTTACACATGGTCCTGGTTATGTTCATACCATCAAGCCAGTTGATAGCTTAGCTGCATTAGAAGGTAAAAAGATTCGTATCGGTGGTGGTATTCAAAGTGATTTAGGCAAGCGTCTTAAAATTACACCAATCGCAGCTCCTGGTTCAAAAGTATACGAAATGTTACAACAAGGCGTAATTGATGGTGTTTTCATGCCTATGGGCGAGCAACAATCATTACGTTTATACGAAGTAGCTCCTAACGTGTTAGCTGTACCAGGTGGCATGTACTTAGGTAGTTTTTCAATTTTCATCAACCCAGACTTCCTAGCTGACTTACCTAAGAAAGACCGTGATGCAATCATGAGTGTTTCAGGGGAAAAACTTTCTGCAATGGCAGGTAGAGCTTGGGATAACGCTGATGCTAAAGGTTTAGCTTTCGCAAAAGATAAAGGCACCAAAATTACAAGCACTAAGCAGCTAGGTGAAGAGTTTAAGCAATTTAGTAAAGGCTTAGATCACGAGTGGGTAGAGAGTGTTAAAAGTAAAGGCGTTGATGCTAAAGCTGCATTAAAAGAATTACGTAAAATCGCTCAAGAACAGGCTGAATAGGGAGTCATTCTATGTCATTTAGTGCTTGGTTATCAACGCACTACGAAGAAAAAGGGCTAGTCAAGTGGATAGCCTTTTTCCTAGAAGTAATTGCGGCCATAACCTTATTAATCTTAATGTTAATCACGTGTACCGATGTGTTAGGTCGCTATTTATTTGATAACTCATTAGATGCAGCCTCGGAATTGACCGAAATATGCATTGCAGTTTTGGTCTTTGCTGAAATGCCAATAATTACGTGGCGTGGTGGTCACGTAGTTGTTGACATTTTAGATAGATTCATAGGTGATAAAGTTATAAAAGTATTAGGGTTACTATCTATTTTCGTTATGTCGAGTTCACTTTATTATGTTGCTCATCGTATATTTTATATCGGTGGACGTTCAATTCGACGTGGTGAAGAAAGTGAATATTTAGCAATTCCTATGGGGCATGTAGTGCAATATATCGCCATTATGAGTTGGATAACGGCCGGTGCTGTTATCACTTACGGTATATATGTTTTACTATTCCCTAGTACACCAACACAAAGTTCAGATACAGATTCATCAAGCACAGAGGAGGCAAAATAATATGACAGTTGCACTTATTGGCTTTGCAATTTTGTTACTACTTATTATTGTAGTGCGCATTCCTATTGCTTTTTCTATGGGTATTGTTGGTTTTGGTGGTTTTGCTGTATTGCAAGGCCTCACATTAGACAATATTGCTGATTTCCGCTGGACAGCAAGCTTATCGATGGCTTCTAAACGAATCATTGATACTGCCCAAGAATACAGTTTATCAGTAATTCCTTTATTTATTTTAATGGGTAACTTGGTTACTAAATCAGGTTTATCTCAAGAACTTTACCGCGCTTCTTATGCCTTTTTAGGTCATAAAAAAGGCGGGTTATCAATGGCAACTGTTGTTGCTTGTGGTGGTTTCTCTGCAATTTGTGGTTCAAGTTTAGCTACATCTGCAACAATGGCAAAAGTTGCTATGCCGCCGATGCGTAAATATGGCTATGCCGACTCGTTAGCAACCGCTTCGATTGCTGCTGGTGGTACCTTAGGTATTTTGATTCCACCAAGTGTTATTTTAGTTTTATATGGATTAATGACTGAAACCAGTATACGTGAACTTTTCGCTGCCGGCTTTATTCCAGGTTTCCTTGGTATTTTAATGTACCTTGGTGCAGTGAAGTACACTGTATGGCGTGACCCTTCAACAGGTCCTTGTGGCGATAAAATGTCATGGCCAGATCGCATAGATGCTATGAAAGGTGTCTGGGGCGTTTTAACCTTATTTACCGTAGTAATGGGTGGTATCTATTTAGGTATATTCACTCCAACTGAAGCGGCTGGTGTTGGCGCTGGTGGTGCATTTATCATAGCACTTGGCAGAAAGTCACTTACGGTAAGATCTCTTTTTGAGACATTAACAGATACCGCAAGAACAACCACCATGTTGTTTACAGTATTAATTGGTGCTTTAATTTTCTCTGACTTCATTAACCGTGCTGGCTTACCAGCTGATTTATTTAATTTAGTTAGTGGCCTTGATGTTTCACCAATGGTAGTAATATTTGTTATTTTAGCTATATACATAGTGTTAGGTATGGTTTTTGAAAGCCTATCTATGATGCTATTAACCGTTCCTATTTTCTACCCACTTGTTCAAAGCATGGGGTTTGACTTAGTTTGGTTTGGTATTGTTGTTGTTGTTGTAACCGAGATAAGTTTGATTACGCCGCCTGTTGGTATGAATGTGTTTGTTTTAAGTGCCGTTTTAAAAGATATTAAAGCAAGTACAATATTTAAAGGTGTAACACCGTTTTGGTGTGCCGATATCATACGACTACTATTAATAACATTAGTTGCTCCAATCGCTCTAGCCCTCCCCATATGGCTCTATCGATAATAAAAATTCGAAGGTAACATTGATTGACAATGTTACCTTTTTTTATCTTTAACCTTGTTATTAAAGAAAAATTATTAGAGAGGAAATCATGACCAGTAAAACAAAAATCAATAAAATTCTTTATGCCTCTGATATAGAAAAAGGATCACGACCTGCCTTTCGTGCAGCAATGAGTTTATGTGGTAAGTATGAGTCTGAAATTACTTATTTACACATATTAGAACCGTTATCTAGCTCAGCACAAAGCCTTATCAAAAACCTCGTTGATACCAAAGACGTTGAAGGAATTTATCAAAAAAGCTTAATTAATTTAAAAGCTAAGATTGAAGATCGAATCAGCCACTTTTTCGAACAAGAAATTGAATTTCATGACACCCTTGATGTTAATAAAATCAAGTCACGAATTGAAGAAGGCGTTGCTTGGGAAACTATCATCAAAGTAGCTGATGAAATTGATGCAGATGTAATTGTTATGGGTACAAGAACCCATTCAGCAGTAGGACAGTTCTTCTCTGGCTCTACAGCAAACAAAGTAATGCTTAACACTAAAAGACCTTTGTTAATCATTCCACTTAAGTAAAAATCTATAATATAGCTGTTGTTGAGATTATGTTTAGCAACAGCTCCTTTCTATCTTCTATCTTCTATCTTCTATCTTCTATCTTCTATCTTCTATCTTCTATC
>CAXIBS010000031.1:0-17867 GCA_964022585.1 uncultured Colwellia sp. | reverse complement strand
GCCATGTTGGGTCACAACCATGATCTGCCGTTAAAAACAAAATATCATCTTCATTCATTTGAGCATAAATTTCAGGTAAACGTAGGTCAAAACTTTCCAATGCTTGAGCATAACCTACAGCGTCACGCCTGTGCCCGTAGTCTTGGTCAAAGTTAACTAAATTAGTAAAAATAAGACTATTATCTGGAGTTAATTTAAGTTGCGTTAAAGTTGCATCTACTAATGCATTAATACCTGTTGCTTTAATATTTTGAGAAATACCTTGATGAGCAAAAATATCCGCTATTTTCCCCACACTAACCACCAACCCTCCAGCTTGTGTTATTTTATCTAATACGGTGGGGGCTGGCGGTAACACGGCATAATCTCGTCGATTACCTGTACGAGAAAAAGCATTGTCCCCTTGACTGTTTTGCTCAGTCCCAATAAATGGCCTAGCAATAACGCGTCCTATATTAAGGTCGCTTTCTGATAAAAGTTCTCTTACTTGCTCACAATACCGGTAAAGGTTATCCAGTCCAAAGTGTTCTTCATGAGCAGCAACTTGAAAAACACTATCAGCTGAGGTGTAGCAAATAGGTAAACCTGTTTGGATGTGTTCACAACCTAATCGGTTAATAACCTCAACACCTGATGCGTGGCAATTACCTAAAAGGCCGCTGTAACCTGTTTTATGATTAATAGCTGAAATAAGTACGCTATTAAAAGAGTTTTGCTTCTTAGCAAAATAATCCCAATGAAATAATACGGGTACACCTGCCATTTCCCAATGCCCACTGGGAGTATCTTTACCGGTACTTAATTCGTTCATGTAGCCAAAAGCACCATGTTGAGGCCTTTTATAAAATTCAGTAAATTTTTTGCCTGAAGTTGTTATTTCCTCTTCTAACATTTGCCAAATTTGTGAGCTACTGGCTTGTTTACTTAATTCAAACAAGCCAAGGTTTCCTAAGTTGGGTAAATCGATAACTTTATTTTCTTTTCGTAAGTAATCCCTAGCAATGTTAATTAAAGTATTTGCGCCAATATCACCAAAAGTTTCGGCATCCGTTGAATATCCAACACCAAAACTATCTAATACTATAATTACTGCTCTTGCCATGACATCACTCTTAATAAAATTGAGTTAACCAACTAGTCAACTTATGCTTATTTATGTTAACTTAATGTTTTTATCATGATTAGCCAAGCTATTTATATTATAAATACATGTCTTCTCTTATTTAGCCTATTTTTCACTGGATTCATCGATGACCCACCCGAGTAAAACAACTGTAATTGCCATTGTGGGCGCTTCTGCTTCAGGGAAATCTCTCTTAGCGCAAACTATTTATGATGAATTACTGCCAGAGCTTGGTTGTGATGGAATTTCTATCGTCAAAGAAGACGCTTATTATCGCGACCAATCACATGTATTGATGGACGAAAGAGTTAATACTAATTATGACCATCCCAAAGCGTTTGAGCATGAATTGCTTAATTCGCATTTAACTTCGCTTATTGCGCAAAAATCCATTGATTGCCCAATATATTGTTATAAAACGCACACACGAACTACGCAAACCATTAACATTAAGCCAACAAAAATAATTTTAGTTGAAGGTATTTTATTACTTTCCAATCCAAAATTGCGCGATTGCTTTGATATTAAAGTTTACATGGATACACCACTTGATATTTGTTTGATCAGAAGAATAGAGCGTGATACCAAAGAACGAGGACGTAGTTTAGAGTCGGTTACTAATCAGTACTTAACAACCGTTCGACCTATGTATTACCAATTTATTGAGCCTTCAAAAGAATGGGCTGATATTTTGATCACTCGTGGCGGTAAAAATCGCATGGCAATACAAATGTTAAAAGCCGAAATTAGACAACTACATAGTTCATAAATAATAAAAATAATATGAGGTTTCGATGGAACTAGCAACAATTCGAGGTTTATTAGGTATTGGCGTTTTACTTGCCATCGCTGTACTTTTATCTAAAAAGCGACAAGCCATTAATTTTCGTACCGTTGGCTGGGCTTTCATTATTCAAATTAGTCTAGGCGCCTTTGTACTCTATCTCCCTTTTGGTAAGGATGTCTTAACCTCTATTTCTAATGGGGTTCAAGAAGTCATTAATAGCGCTAACGTAGGTATTGCCTTTTTATTTGGTGGCTTGGGAAGTGATGCTATGTTTAATAATGGTGTAGGCTTTGTTTTTGCCGTTAGAGTTTTACCCGTTATTATCTTTTTCTCTTCATTAATTTCTGTGCTTTATTACCTTGGGATAATGCAATGGGTGGTTCGAATTATTGGTGGCGCTTTACAAAAACTACTTAAAACCAGTAAACCTGAATCATTATCTGCTACAGCAAATATTTTTGTGGGTCAAACTGAGGCCCCTTTAGTTATTCGTCCTTATATTGCCAAGATGACCCAATCTGAATTATTTGCCATTATGGTAGGCGGTTTAGCGTCTGTTGCCGGCTCAATTTTAGCGGGCTATGCTGGTTTGGGTATTGATTTAAAATATTTAATCGCTGCTTCTTTTATGGCAGCTCCCGGCGGTTTGTTAATGGCAAAAATTATCATGCCGGAAACAGAACATAAAAAAATAGCGCAAGAAAAATTGCTTACTGAAGATGTCGGGGAACAACCGAGTAATGTTATCGATGCTGCAGCCTCTGGTGCAGCATCTGGGTTGAAATTAGCCGTTAATGTAGGTGCCATGTTACTTGCCTTTATAGCACTCATTGCCCTATTGAATACATTGGTAGGTGGCACCTCAAGCTTACTTGGCTTTGAAGGTATTACTATCGAGTGGATATTAGGTTATTTATTCGCGCCTATTGCCTATCTCATCGGTGTACCAAGTGCTGAAATGTTACAAGCAGGTAGCTTTATTGGCCAAAAAATTGTAGTAAATGAATTTTTTGCTTATGTTAATTTTGTTGAAGTTAAAGACAGCCTTAGTGATTCCACTCAAGCCATTGTTACCTTTGCATTATGTGGATTTGCCAATTTATCCTCTATTGCTATTTTATTGGGTGGCATTGGCTCAATGGCGCCCAATAGACGACATGATATTGCCAAGCTAGGTATGAAAGCTATGATTGCTGCCACATTAGCCAATTTAATGAGCGCAGCTATTGCTGGTGTGTTTCTATCCCTATAATTTTTACTTACTCCTTTTAAAAAGTACTCGCTATGACAATCCAAAAAAATATTGAAAAAAAAGCAGCAACCTTAGCAATAAGCTTAATGGATTTAACCAGCTTAACTGATCAAGAAACCCCACAAGAAATAGAGAAGCTTTGCCAACAAGCTAAATCTCAAGGGGGTGATACAGCTGCCATTTGTATTTTTCCACGCTTTATTCCTTTAGCTAAAAAAAAGTTACAGCAGCAAGGTACTCCTCATATTAAAATTGCCACAGTGGTTAACTTTCCCCATGGTAATGACGATGTTGCAATTGCTATAGCCGAAACTAAAGCTGCTGTTGCCTATGGCGCTGATGAAGTGGATGTGGTTTTTCCATATAAGGCACTAATTAGCGGTGATATTCATGTTGGATTAGAGCTTATTGAAGCATGTAAACAGGCTTGCCCAAAAAAAGTATTACTCAAAGTTATTATAGAATCGGGTGAATTAAAAACACCTGAGTTAATAAAGCTTGCCAGTGAGGTCGCCATTCGTGCTGGTGCAGACTTTATTAAAACGTCTACAGGAAAAGTTGCAATCAATGCAACACCCGTTGCAGCAAAAATAATGCTTAATGTTATAAAGTCGACAAATAATGACACTATCGACACAGGCTTTAAAGCCGCAGGAGGAGTTAGAAATGTAGACGACGCCTTAGTTTATTTAACTTTAGCAAAAGACATATTAGGTGACAACTGGACTACTTCTAAACATTTCAGGTTTGGTGCTAGTAGCTTGCTTGATAATTTACTTTCTACACTTAACTTCACTGATGAAAAAGCGAACTCATCAAACAACTACTAATAAATTGGCAACATTATGGCGCAACTTTACTTTTATTATTCATCAATGAATGCAGGTAAATCTACCCATTTATTACAATCTTCTTATAACTATAATGAGTGCGGACTACGCACCATTTTATTTACAGCACAAATTGATGATCGGTATACAAAAGGTAAAGTATCTTCACGGTTAGGTATTGATGCTGATGCTAAGTTATTTGACTTGAAAACTGATATTTACAATGAAGTTAAGCTCATACAAACAAAAGAAGCGATTGCTTGTGTCTTAATCGACGAAGCTCAATTTTTAACCAAAGAGCAAGTAAGTCAGCTAACCGAGGTTGTTGATGAATTAAATATACCTGTTTTAGCTTATGGTATTCGTACTGATTTTTTGGGGCAAACATTTAGCGGTAGTGCCGCTTTACTGGCATGGGCTGATAAGTTAGTAGAGCTAAAAACAATTTGTCATTGTGGCAGAAAAGCCAATTTTGTTATTCGCTTAAATAGCGACGGTCAAGCCGCTACACATGGCGAACAAGTAGAAATTGGCGGTAACGAACGCTATCAAGCCTTATGTCGAAAGCATTTTAAAGAATATGTTAATTTACAATAACTTAAAAACATAACGCAACATCATTTAAGTAACGCGTGACCTTCTGGAAGCTGTTTTGCAATCCATAAAGCAAGTTTATGTTTCATATGCGGCTGGTCTTCACTTTCTACGGCAAGAGGCTGAATTAACTTATCATTTACTAATAAACGATAAAGACTCTCTATCTTATCTTTTGCTGAGTTCGTTGCTGCAAAGCTTTTGTAACCTCTATTTACGGCATACTTTTCACCAATAACCAGTGCTTTTTTTAATAACTCAGCTTCATTTTTTAATTTTTTCATTTTGATAACTTCTTAATATTCAAACTAAAGTTAAGATGCGTTAAAAGTTAATGCAAGTCAATCGACTATTGTCACTATTTGAGAATTCGATTAAAAACTATTCTTTATTCTATAAACTCTAAAATTCATATTCAATCGCCATACGAAGAATATGCCCCTTACTGCGGCTATCAACTCCTGTGATAAAGCCAGCTTCCCATTTAAGTTGCTTTTGACCATTAAAGCGTTGAATTCCCATAAACGCGGGGCCAATACCTAAATAATTTTCACCTGAATATAGTTCGATAGCAGGCTGGAATTGTTCAAGATAACGATAACGATACTGTAAGCGAAACTCTGTCTCAAATTCACTTATGATAGTATTTCCCCATTCATAAATAATGAAGCCATTAAGCGTAAGGCTTGTGCGACCAAACTCTTTTTCTATTAGAACACCTGATGTAATTTCCCAATTTTTTTGTCTATGTTCTTTTTCAATTTCAAATAACAATCCCCAATCAGCCCAATATTCGCCCTGCTCAGTCAACATCCAACGAGCCTCAATCTCATATGAACTCAACTTAAAGTTATCATTAGCATCACGTTCACCAACCAAATAAAGTTCTAGCATAAGACTGTCTGTTAATGATTGACCATAAGCAAAACGTTGAGCAAACTTATTATCTTCACTGTCTTGAAGTGAAAATAGTCGCCACTCAACTTCACGCTCATTAGGTAATACATAAGGATGATAGACTTTATCTACTACAACACCGTCGGCATGAACCATGGCACTAAAACTGAATAATAAAATGGCACTAATAAAGTTAAACCAACAAGACTGATTCATGAGTTGGATGGATTTCATAGAGCTTCTCCAGAAGTAAAACGGACAAAGAATCGATTTGTGCTCAGGTATACAGGAATAATAAAGGCACATATATAAACAATAAGCTGCATAAGTGAAGGGGTTGTTTCATAGCCAATAAGAACACGGAGTAATTGCCCAATTTCAGAGCTTTCAGTGATAAAGTTGCTACTATTCCACAGACTATAACTTAACGGTAAAACGTCCACTTGTTGTAAAAGTACAATCGACTGCATTAACTGAGCTAGAGCAAAAAATAGTAAAAAGTAGTTTGAAGTTTTCTTATGAAGATTAGCATCACAATAGCGTAGGAAAAAGAAGAGTAGAATAGCAACACTGATACAAATACCAACTGCTAAAATAATACCAACAAATAATGATTCAACCCCTGAATATTCTCCTGTCAACGATTGCGTCCAATAACTTGTTAAATACAGCATAAAGTTTGAGCTATTTAGCGTCAAAACTAATAATAAAATGACTAGAGATAAACTTTTTTGAGCCCTGCTATAAAGGCGCTTATTACCCAACAAAAATACTAAGGCACAACATAAATAAATTAGAATAAAGCCCGCTGAAAAGACAAACTCAGTTCCTTTGCCATCAAAAAGTTGCGATATTTCTTCCATAAAGTAATTTAATAAAAGTACCAATATAATAACCAAAATATTTAGAGCAACGATTTTTTTAATGGTAACAATCCTTTTGGATCTTTCTAAATTATCAGTTAAGCATAATAATAACAATGCAATCACAATAAACATGGGTAACGCACTTTGTAGAAAGATAATAATTGTATTAATTAACATGCTGTTCCCCTTCTTTAAGTGGTGTTTCATCATCCAACTCTTTTTTAGGTATTTGTGTATCCACAACAACCACTTTTCCTCGTGCACTATTTGGATGATATTCACCAAAAAACTGATATTCGCCTTCTGGCAACGGTCCAATAAAAATAATTGCTTCTTGCTTGGGAAAAAGAACTTTTTCTCGATTTAAATCAAAGCTGTCAAATTCTTCAACACTATGATCATGGTTCAAGATAACTAACTTAACTTTTTTATTTCTGGGGATAGTGATTTTCGCAGGATAAAAAAGATGATTTTTTAAGGCTAGGTGGAATTCAGGACGTTTCGCTTCAGCAGTTAAACTAAACAAACAAAGTAAGTTAATTAATACGGTTAGTGTATAGGCATTTAGGAATCCCTTAGGAAGCTTATCAATCATCCCCCTGCTCCTTTTCAAGTGCTATACCTTTAAAACATACAACAACACACAGCCCTTGCAGCAAAGTTGATTGAGATAACTCTATATTGGCACCATGAACGTCAGCAATATGTTTAACAATAGTTAAACCTAATCCGCATCCTTGCACATCTGAATTATGTTGATCGCCGCCTACGCGATAAAAACGGTCAAAAATTCGTTGATATTCCTTAGGGTCAATACCCGAGCCTGAATCTTCAACACACAATGCTATTTTTTTATTCCCTCTATTTTTTTCTTCATTAATTAACTTAACCGAAACGTAAATTTTTCCGCCTATTGGTGTGTATTTATTTGCATTAGAAATCAAGTTAATGGCTAGTAAATGTATAGAAAACTCATGCGCAAATAAGAAAAAATCATCACTTTCTAACACGATAGTTTGTTCTTTCATCGCGATATCATTATAAAGCTCAGCAACAACTTGTTGTAACAATGTGTTCAAATTGAAACGTGTGCTGTTTTGAATTATTTGCGAAGTATTAGTGCGATTTAAATTTAAAATTTGATCGATCACATGTCCCATTCTATCAACACTATTAGTCAATTCTTTTACCGAATCAAAATGACGAATATCATTTGCCGTAACAGATAAGTCTTTTGAAGATAAATGCGTGGAAAAGTCCTGTGTGATGTTATGAACGTTAATTTTCAGCACACTAAGTGGTGTTTTTAACTCATGGGCAGCATCTTCTGCAAAATACCTTTCCCGTTGAAATGCAGTAGCTAAACGGGAGAATAGCTGATTTAAGGTTATAACAATATCAGCCAATTCAGTGTTATTAACCGCTAAATTTAGGGGACTAAAATCATTGGTATTACGTTGCCCAAGTTCTGTACGTAGTTGATGTAACGGCTTTAAACCTTGCGTGATAATGAGATAAATTAGAAAGGATAGAATAATTATTGCAATAATCATAGGTGTTACTGCTGCTAGGATAAGATCTTGAGCTAAGGCAAATTGAGTTTGTAGCGGTTGTGCTACAATTACGCTGATAGATGGATAATTTTGATCATCTTGTTCATTAGATAAAGTGACAACACGCCAACGATTATTTAAAAAGTTTACCTCTGAAAAGAAAATAAACTCTTTATTTAAATGGTTATTAAATAATCCAGGGGCAATAATAAGGTGATCGGGTGCATTATTACTTTTAATGATTAAAGTGTTATTTTTCCAAACTTGAAAAGCAAAACTACCTTGCTGTGCTACCTGTGTTACTTGCCCTATTTTGCTTGTTGTCGTTTGAACAGCCATTAACGTTTGAGCAATATCAATCAACTGTTGATCAAACTGCTTTTCAGCTCGTGACATACTCACTTTATAGCCCTGAATAGCAGCAATAAAGGTAATTAATGTTAATACAGAAAAGAGGGTTAGAACCAAATAGCGGCGAATGCTCAAAGCTTAGTACTCATCACTTAATATGAATTATTAATAATGTAGCCAACACCACGTACATTTTGAATAAATTTATCAGGTAAGTTTTTTCTTAATTTATGAATATGAACTTCAACAGCATTACTCAATACTTCTTCACCCCAATGGTATAGCTTTGACTCAATTTGTTCCCGAGATAGTATACGGCCTGCATTTTCCATCAACGCTTTTAACACCATAAACTCCTTTTTAGAAAAATGGCATTCTATTTCAGTATCTGCGTTCTCACCACCAACAAATACTTTATGAGCAAAGGTATCTAGCTTAACTTGTCCCACGCAAATAAGTGCAGAGCTAGCAGTGCCTAATCTACGTTCAATAACTCGTAATCTCGCCATCAATTCTTGTATCTCAAAAGGCTTAACTAGGTAATCATCAGCGCCATAATCAAGCCCTTTAACTTTACTTTCAAGTGAGTCGCGTGCGGTTAAAATGATAACTGGCAATGATGATTTTTGCTTACGCAATTGATTTAACACCTCAAGCCCATCGATATCAGGTAAGCCTAAATCCAAAATAATCATATCTTGATCGGGTGCAGATAAGGCATTTAATGCGACTTTGCCTTGATTTACATGATTAACTACAAACCCTTCACTTTTTAATGATACCTGCAAAGCGCTAGCCAGTGGTAAATCATCTTCAACTAATAATATTCTCATATCACTGCTACCTTCTAGCTTACTGTTTTCATGGGTATACTTATCTTCTAGCCCAAAATTTAATGTCTTGTTGCTCTAAAAATTGCTCCGCATGAGCGCCTTGAAGTAAAGCAAGTGTTGCGAGTATTCCTGCTTGAATACATTGAGGTGCAACAACAGTAATTGATCGTGGTGCTTCATTAATTGGCCAGCCTGTTTTTGCATTCAAAATATGGCTATATCGTTTACCCTCATGAACAAGAAATCGACGAGCATCACCGCTAGTTGCCAGTGCACCCGAATTTAGCGAAATAATCATATCTGTATGGTTGTTTCCGGTATTGTCTGGGTGTTCAATGGCTACTTGCCAAGGTTCGTTGTTGCCTCGAGCACAAGTTACAGCTAAATCGCCACCTAAATTAACTAATACAGGACTATCAGTTAACTGTTTTGCAAGGATAATAGCGCGGTCAACCGCATATTCTTTACCTATACCACCAAAATCAATTTCCATTCCTTTTGCTAAAGTTATTTGTATTTGATCAAAGTGAATTTTTCGCCAACCAACACATGCTAAAGCATCATTAACTTGTACTTTTGTTGGAAAATCATCATATCGGCTTTTGTTACCATGAAAAGACCAGACTTTTCTAAGTACACCAGAGCTGATATCAAACAAGCCATCACTTAATTGATAGCATTGTTCAGCAAAGTTTAGTAATAAATAGGTTTCTTCATCGATAGAAACTGGCTTTGTCGCATTGTTATTAATAGCACTGCAAATACTGTGTTGATTATATCGGCTATATTTATCTTCAATACGCCAAACTTCTGTTGCAAGCGTATTACCAAGCGTCGTTGCTAATTGCTTGTCAGAAGTTTGTATTATGACCTCACAAGGACTTGCCATGGCCGTAAATGTTATGCCATAGCTGTCTTTGTTTTTTACTAGCTGTATTGATCTACCTGTATTCAAGTATTTCTCATCAGAAAATTAGAAAGAGTATGTAACTTGGGCAATAATAGCATCAATTGTTGGGTAAAGATCTAATTCTTTGAGCGCGCCCGGTGCTTCAAAACCTGCATCCGTAGGAGCTTGACGATAATATTCCAATCTAAATGATAAGTCATGACCGTTATTAACTAACAAACCGTATTTTAAGCCGACTGTAAACGTAGACATTTCACCTATACGATAATCTGCGCTAGCATAAGTGGGTAAAGCAGCACCATCAATTAAAAATGGCTGATAAAACTCTGCCGCACTTTGTTGATAGAATCTAAAATGTGGTTGCAAATAACTTTGCGTACCAAATGTATCACCTAGTGGAATTCTAAAACGCGTATCAATAGTATGTGAATCAATTTTCCAGTCATCCCACATATAGCGATAAGAAACATCAAGAACTGTGCTATCAAAGTGATAAAGAGCTTGAGCATAAAGACTTTGTTTAACTCTAGAATCAGGACGAGACTCATATATATTATCTTGAGTAAGACCACTCACACCGTCAACAACTGATATCACTTTAAATGGGTCAGTTAAATAGCCATCTACTGTTGCGTAAGAGTAATTAAACTGAGTGATCATTCTTCGATTAATAACTTGTGTAAAGCCTAATAAAACTTCGGTAGTGGTTTTAGTATCATCTGATCCCATACGTGTATTAGCGAAATCATCATCCCAAGTTGCTGAATTACTATCACCAATTAACATAGAGCTTAACGCTTGAGGAAGACCTCCCTCAGGCGTAAAGGTATCTTGAAAGTAACTAAAGCCAGCTGAGATAGTTGAGTTTTTTCTATCAAAGTCAAAAGCTAAATTACCATTAACACCTAGCGATAAATAATCATATTCTTTTGATATATGAACACCACCACTAGCAGTGTAATTTGGTGCTATTGCTTGAGTCCATTGGGCATTAAGTTGAACACGTGTATCTTGAAACGTATCATCAAGTGGCGTATCACCTGCAGTAACGGTGTATTGCCCGTTACCTGAAGGTCGAGTAAATGTTTGTACTGTAGGCTGTGCTACTGCGCCATTAGCTGAAGCCCCTGTTAAGGCATCAATGGTTAATTTTAAATTAAGTACTTCATCACCAGCAAAGGTTTTTTTAGCATTGAAAATAGCTTCCCCTGCACTCACTCTATCGGCTTCGCTATAAAATAAGAATGCACTGTCAAATTCCCAAGTGTTTTCTTCTACTCCGCTATTAGAGTTTGTTTCTGCTTGAGATACATTACTTGTGCCAAGCAAAGCCGCAGTAGCAAGCGTTAATGCCGCTTTAATATTGGTATTTATATTTTTATGTTTCATAAATTACTATCTATTTCGTGTTGTTTACTGTTGCATACCGAGATGTATAGTTAAAAGGTGTATTAATTACAGCCACAACCACCGCCGCCAAAGCCTTTACCACCACTTGATGCTTCCTTACTAAAATAAATATGATCATCAAGAGAAGAATCTATAGGAGTTGAATTTAACGACATTTCATCTTTGGCTAGCAAATCTCGCTCCCACGGCGCAACACCTAAACTTGCGCAACCAGTGGCAACAACAATAAGTGGAACAACTAATATTAATTTAATATTTTTTCTCATAATCAACGGCCTTATTTGATTGTTTCAATTGGGGTAAGTAAGTGCTCTATTTCTTGCTGGTATAACGATATTTTATTGGTATAAAAACCGGTGTGACGAGATTTTATTTTGCCATCTCTTCCTATCAACATGCTGCTGGGCATTCCCTGTATTTTAAAGTGTTTTGCGATTTTTCCCTTAGGATCATAGACAACGGTAAAAGTAGCGGGCATTTCACTTAAGAATTTAGTCGCTAACGCTTTGTTTGCGTCTAAATTAACGCTAATCACACTAAAACCTTGTTGCTTATATTTTGCTTCGATTTTATTCAGCCAAGGGAATGATTTTCTACATGGCCCACACCATGAGGCCCAAAAATCTAAATATATTACTTCTCCAGCATGTTCAGCTAACGCTTGTTCTAGAGCAATTTGACTGGTGACATTTTCTTGCTCATAACTATGGCTCACAAAACTAATCACCATAAATAGAGAAAAAATAAAATATGAAAATTTCTTTAATAAATATTGCAAACGAATACCTAATATAAACAATTGATTGAATAATTAATTATACCCAAGCCATTTCAAGATGCGAGTTTCGGCAAAAGGTTATAAATTGATGATAACGATTACGATACTTAAGTTTTCTTAACATAATCTTAAGAACAGTAAATATTCAGCTTTTAGTGTTCGTCAGCTGATAAAACAAGCTAATTACTTATTATTTTGCTATTTGTTAATATTATGGTTGATTTTTATAATAGAACTGGCAAAGTGTCGCTAACAATTAGTGTTGTTACACTAATTACCCTCACAATTTGACTTACTATTAATTAAAGGAGTAGCGCTTCAATGTGTTCGATCTTTGGTATACTAGATATAAAAACAGGTGCTCAAGCACTTCGTCCATCCGCTTTAGAATGTTCTCGCTTATTACGTCACCGTGGCCCAGATTGGTCAGGTATATATAGCTGTGATAATGCTATTTTAGTCCATGAACGTTTATCTATTGTTGATACTGAGCATGGTGCTCAACCATTATATAATGAAGACAAAACTCACGTACTTGCTGTAAACGGTGAAATATATAATCACAAAGCGTTAGAAGCAGAATTAACTGTAGACTTTGATTTCAAAACAGCTTCTGACTGTGAAGTTATTCTACCTCTTTATAAAGAACACGGTGTTAGTTTTGTTGACAAGTTACAAGGTATGTTTGCCTTTATCGTGTACAACGAAACAGATAACTCTTATTTAATTGCCCGTGATCACATCGGTATTATTCCTCTATACACTGGCTATGATGCTGAAGGTAACTTCTATGTTGCCTCTGAAATGAAAGCATTAATGCCGATTTGTAAAACAGTTACTGAATTCCCTCCAGGGCACATTTTAGATAGCCGTGTTGGTGAATTACAACGTTATTACAAACGTAACTGGCAAGAATATGCTGCAATTAAAGATAATACTACTAGCACAACAAAAATTCGCGAAGCATTAGAAGAATCTGTAAAAAGTCATTTAATGACTGACGTACCTTACGGTGTATTATTATCAGGTGGCTTAGATTCATCACTAATTTCTGCTATTACGCAAAAATTTGCTGCTCGTCGTATTGAAGAGAATGATTTATCAGAAGCTTGGTGGCCAAAAGTTCACTCATTTGCTTGTGGTTTAGAAGGCTCTCCTGATTTAGTTGCTGCACAAACTGTTGCTGACAGCATAGGTACTATTCATCATAGTGTAATTTTTACTGAGCAAGAAGGTATTGATGCACTTAAAGAAGTTATCTATCACCTAGAAACTTACGATGTAACGACTATTCGTGCTTCTACCCCAATGTATTTAATGGCGCGTAAAATTAAAGCCATGGGGATTAAAATGGTACTTTCTGGTGAAGGTGCTGATGAAATTTTTGGTGGTTACTTATACTTCCATAAAGCGCCTAATGCACAAGAATTTCACGAAGAGCTTAACCGTAAGTTAGACCGTTTACATAAGTTCGATTGCTTACGCGCTAACAAATCGATGTCTGCTTGGGGTATTGAAGCACGTGTACCATTTTTAGATAAACACTTTATGGATGTTGCAATGCGCATCAACCCTGAAGATAAAATGTGTGGCAATGGCAAAATGGAAAAAGCCATTTTACGTGACTCTTTTGAAGGCTACTTACCAAAAGAAATTCTATGGCGTCAAAAAGAACAATTTTCTGACGGTGTTGGTTACTCATGGATTGATGGCTTAAGAGTACATGTTGAATCGCTTGTTACGGATCAGCAGCTTGAAAATGCACATATTAGATTCCCGGTAAATACACCTGATAATAAAGAAGGTTATTACTACCGTACTATTTTTGAAGAAAAATACCCACTAGCAACTGCTGCGGATTGTGTTATAGGCGGTAAATCTGTTGCTTGTAGTACCGAAGAAGCTTTAGCATGGGATGAAAGCTTTAAAGATAATGCAGATCCTTCAGGTCGTGCAGTATTAAGTGTACATAACGAAAGTTATTAATACTTAAATAAAACCTTTAGTGGCTTGGTTATTTTTTAATGCCAAGCCGCTTATAGTTATTTTTAACAATCAACTACAAATATTCATTTCAATTTTGTATTGCTAGCATCAAAAGTTACTCTTCAAATTTTCAATAAATTGTCTATATGCCGATACCAGCTACTGCTTAATACCATATTTTTCTAAAAATGGTTTGATACGTTCTGTAAGTTTTATTTGTTTCGCTTGTGCCTCTTTCATTCCTATGTGTGCACCTAGTTGCATTAACTCTGTTGATTTTTCTAAAATTTTTTTTCCTACTGGTGTTTGATAGAATTGAGTTATTTTTTTAATTTCATTATCTGTAAATGATGCAGAGTAAATTTTCTTCATTTCATTAATCATGTTTAAACGATCAATATCTTCGTCAAACCAAGTCCGAAATATTTCCTTAAGTTATTCTTTACCTTCATGATTCAATTTAAATTTATCGGACATTTGATCAATCATTGGCAACATTGCTTCAAATCCACCCTCCACTTGTTTGTCCATATCCATAACTCTGAACATTTTATCTACTGGAGCCTCTTCTGCCAAAGTAGGGGCTGCTAGTGTAAACACCATCAATGGTAAAATTATAAATTTTTTCATACTTATATCCTTATATGTAATACTATGAAATTGTTAACTATTTAATATAAAAGTGTAAGTTAACTTATAATAAAGTAAAAAACAACTACCACAAAGCCACCACGATAGTTAGCTACACTTTAAGGTATTCAAACATAATAAAACTATGATTGTGAATATTTTACATCTTCTACTTGACGAGGAACTTTTTTAGCTAAAAAGAAATCACACGCTTCTCTTGTTGCAAGTGTTGGCTGTTCCCAAGCTCCACATAAATCCTTTTTATTTTCGGCTGTTCTTTCAAACTGTCGACATTGCCCACATCGGTTCATTGCGTACTCCAATAAAATAAATTTATCTGTATAGCACAAGATAACATCTGTTAATTAACTAACGAAAGTTTAGTTACATTGGGATATTAAATTTAGCAAAAAGCTATCGTCACAACAAATAGTTAATGCAATTCTATTAATTGACTTCCAAGTAGTTTAAATTTACGAATGTTCTTAACGGAAGGTGGTGTAATCATGGATTCATTGTCATGACGTTTAAGCACTGTAACAGTGATAAGGTCGTGGTAGATATCAATAGAATCAACAATAACACGATCACCTAAAAAGACAGTATCTACATTGTTCAGTATATTAAATTGGTTTAGGAGCAATGCCAAATAAGTAAAGGTACCACTACCACCGTAATTGATTTCCAGAGTTACAACGGCATCTTCGGCGTTATCATTATTAATATCAGAAAATAACAGGTTATTTCCAAGTGTGGCGTTAGTTTTACTTGCAGAGCCTGACACTGTAGCTTTATCAAAAGCTCCATTTTGAAGCTTAATTTTTTCTATATCTCCATCATCAATATAATACTCTGTATTTAGTACAGCTTTATAGTTATTTGAAGAACTAGTTACTGACAACGATGAACGGTTTGTACACCCTGTTGAGATAAATAAACAAACAACCGATATAATAAAAGCTAATTGAGTTTTCATGATAAATATAATATTGAGTAAGGTGTTATTTTTGAAATAAAAAAAGCTGCTCAATTGCAGCTTTATTTATTTCTATTAGTAATGACTAGATATTAAAACCAGTTACTATATCTTTTACCAAAGGAGGTCCTTGGTAAATAAAGCCAGTATATACCTGTACTAAGCTCGCACCTGCGATAATTTTCTCATTTGCATCATGGCTTGATGCTATGCCACCTACTCCAATAATAGGTAGTTTATTGTCTAATGCTTTTGCTAATAAACTAATAACAGTAGTGCTTTTTTCTTTTACCGGTACACCACTTAAGCCACCTTGTTCATTGCAGTATTCAAGCCCTTCAACACCTTCACGAGATAATGTTGTATTAGTGGCAATAACACCATCGATATTATTATCTATTAAACTAGTGGCTATTGAGTTAACTTCATCTTCAGTTAGATCTGGCGCTATTTTTACAGCAATAGGTACGTATTTGTTATATTGCTTTTCTAGTTCTGCTTGCTCTGCCTTTAATGCTGATAACAATTCATTTAACGCATCACCATATTGTAATGAACGTAAACCAGGAGTATTTGGTGACGAGATATTTATCGTTATGTAGCTAGCAAAATCATAAACCTTACGCATACAGTGAATATAATCATCTTTCGCATTTTCTTCAGGCGTATCTTTGTTTTTGCCGATGTTAATGCCTAGCACACCTTTAAAGTTTGCAGCTCTAACTTGTGAAACTAAGTAATCAACACCTTTGTTGTTAAAGCCCATACGGTTTATAACAGCATTTGCTTCAGGTAATCTAAATATACGTGGTTTTGGATTTCCTGGTTGTGGACGTGGCGTTACAGTACCTATTTCGATAAAACCAAATCCCATGGCAGCAAATGCATTAATACACTCACCGTTTTTATCTAACCCTGCAGCTAAACCTAATGGATTTGGAAAATCAATTCCCATTACAGTTACTGGCTTTTTAGCTACACATTGCTTATATAAAGCATTTAATGGTGTAGAACCTGTACTTTTTAACCCTTTAATAGTTAGTTCATGAATTGTTTCGGCGTCAAATTGAAACATCACTTTGCGAATGGCTGGATAAAACATAAAACCTCTAGTTAGTTATGTATTGATAGCTGGAAATAAAAATCCCCACTTAACCTTTTACAGTCAAGCGGGGATTTTATCAGTTAAGCAAGCTTATTAAAATTGCTTTTAAATATAAAAGCTGATTAATAAGTATATTAAGTGATCACTTTTTCGCAGTTTAGACTTAATAACATTAATTCTCGTAAAGCTACTGAGAACATGGCAAATTCATGAGTTTGTCCTACTTTAAAATCTGACAAAATATGTTGCCAACGACTAATAGGTTGCTCATTAACTTTCATCCAAGCATCTAGCATGTCATCAAGATTTTCAGCATTCACAGTACAATTACATTGTAATACAACATTGGTTAATGAGCGCTGTTGCCAATCAAGTTCTTCTCTAAAAGAAGCCCTTGCCAATGCTTGCCAATGGTTAGCAACTGTTTGACGAGTAATTTGATCTAAGAACCAATGTAACTCTAAGCGAACTCCCAACTTAAAGTATAAATTAGCGACAATATCAACATCTTTATTTTCTTGCTCTGCTACATCGGCAATATCTAATGCTGAGAAAATAGTACTTAACTGTGAAATACGCTTCGCAATTACCTTAGGTACTTCAGCAGCAATTAAGTCACTTTCAACTCGTTGTAACTCTGCAGCTTCACTCTCAATAATAAAATCATTAAGTTTCTTAGACAAAGCGGTAAACGTTGGTTGATACAAAGCAATTGCATTTTCTATTGATAATGCTTTATTACGATGACGCAAGAACCAGCGAGTAGCCCTTCTTATGGTACGACTATATTGAAATAGCATTTCTGTTTGAATAGCAGTTGAAATTTTATTATTCAACACTTCAATTTTTTTCCAAAAATCTTCTAGTTCAAATACAGCAGAGGCAACCGTATAGCTATTAGCAATTTCAACAACTGTTGCACCCGTTTCTTCCTTCATACGATTTACAAAATTAAAGCCCATGTCATTACCAATTTTATTGGCTAA
>CAXIBS010000030.1:0-18600 GCA_964022585.1 uncultured Colwellia sp. | reverse complement strand
GGTGATTTCTGAATTGTTTTTGGGTTTTACAACGAGAGCATTAAGGTGCTTACTAGGGAAGGTTCCTTGGTTATAAGGTGTTAATTTTTCATCATTAATGATGACATAGTCAACACCAACAATATTTTGCAACTTACTTATTAGTTTGTCCATATCCATATTAACACCTGTTTTATTATTGTGATTGAAGATTAAACGGGAGAATAAAAATCTTTATACCAGCGTACAAATTCATCGACGCCTTTCTCAACACTCATTGATGGTTTATATTTAGTTATTGAAAACAAGTCTTCAACGTCTGCATATGTTTGATAAACATCACCTGGTTGCATTGGCAGTAGATTTTTCTGGGCTTTAACACCTAAAGAATTCTCTAATGACTGGATGAAATCGAGTAGTTTAACAGGGTTTCCATTTCCTATATTAAATATTTTATAAGGCGCTGAGCTTTCCGCAGCAGAACCTTTTTCAACGGACCAGTCGTTACTTTTTTGAGGAATAATATCCTGAATTCTAATAATACCCTCTACGATATCATCAATATAAGTGAAATCTCTGCGCATATCACCATTATTATACACGTCAATACTCTCACCATTCACGATAGCTTTAGTAAACTTAAACAACGCCATATCTGGGCGTCCCCAAGGCCCATAAACAGTAAAAAACCTTAACCCTGTCGTTGGTATGCCATATAAGTGTGAATAAGTATGCGACATTAACTCATTAGACTTTTTGGTGGCAGCATAGAGTGAAATCGGGTGATCTACGCTGTCTGATGTAGCAAATGGTATCTTACTATTTAGGCCATATACCGAACTTGACGAAGCATAGACTAAATGTTGAACATTGTTATTGCGACAGCCTTCAAGTATGGTCAAGTGACCGACTAAATTTGAATCGGCATAGGCCATGGGGTTATCAATAGAATAGCGAACCCCAGCTTGTGCCGCTAGGTGTATTACACGAGTAAATTTCTCTTGTGAAAATAATTGTGCAATACCTTCTCGATCAGCTAAATCAAGCTTAATAAAAGTAAACAAAGAATGTTTTTTTAATATACCTAAGCGCGCCATTTTAAGGCTAACATCATAGTAGTCATTAAGGTTATCAATACCAACTACTTCATGACCTTGTTCGCATAGACGTTGTACTACGTGAAAACCTATAAAGCCTGCAGCGCCTGTAACTAAAAATTTCATTTCTTTCCTAATATTTCAGGTTATTTGTATTTTTCTCTTCGATAGGCTCCAAACAAGCAATATGTTTGCTTGTTTAGAGCTATTTTATTAAGTTTTTTGAACACTCTCACCACGACCGATTCCGTAATAGGCAAAGCCGCGGTCTTTAAGTAATATTGGATCATATAGGTTACGGCCATCAATAATTACTTTGTGTGATAAGTTTTTGGCTATTTCTTCAAAATCAGGAGCTCTAAATTGGCTCCATTCAGTGCAAACAACTAAAGCGTCAGCACCATTTAAGGCTGATTCTTTTGTACCAACTAAAGAAAGGTCATCGCGAGAGCCATATATGCGCTGACATTCTTCCATGGCTTCTGGATCATAGGCTTGTACTTTTGCTCCAGCCTGCCAAAGAGCTTCCATTAACACCATTGCAGAAGCTTCACGCATATCATCTGTTTGTGGTTTAAAAGATAAACCCCAAACGGCAATAGTTTTACCAGTTAAGTCACCTTTAAAATAATGATGTAAATTTTTATACAACTTTTGTTTTTGAGCATAATTGACAGACTCTACGGCTTCTAATAAAGCAGGTTTATAGTCAATGCCATGAGCGGTACGTACTAATGCTTGTACATCTTTAGGAAAACATGAGCCGCCATACCCACATCCAGGATAAATAAATTGATAACCAATACGAGAGTCAGAACCAATGCCATGTCGTACAGCTTCAATATCAGCGCCTAATAATTCAGCTAAATTGGACATCTCATTCATAAAACTAATTTTGGTAGCAAGCATACAGTTAGCTGCATATTTAGTTAACTCAGCTGAACGTACATCCATAAATATCATTCGATCATGGTTGCGATTGAAAGGGGCATACAATTCACGCATTGCTGCCTGGGCAGATTCACTTTCTGTACCAATGACTATGCGATCAGGTTTCATACAGTCACTTACTGCAGCCCCTTCTTTGAGAAATTCAGGGTTAGAGACTACATTAAAATTAATGTCGAGTTGACGCGATGCGAGTACTTCTGCAATTTTTGCAGAAACTTTATCGGCAGTTCCTACTGGAACCGTTGATTTATCGATAATTATTTTAGGGGTATTCATGTAAGTAGCGATAGTTTCGGCAACGGCTAGTACATATTTCAAATCAGCTGAACCATCTTCATCGGGAGGTGTGCCTACAGCAATAAATTGTATTTCCCCGTGTTCAACTCCTGCTTTGGCATCAGTCGTAAATTTCAGTAAGCCACTTTTGTATGTTTCCTCAACCAATGGCGTTAAGCCAGGTTCATAAATGGGGATTATACCTTTTTTCAGATTATCTACTTTTGCTTGGTCTACATCAATACATACCACATCATGACCAACAGAGGCTAATACAGCCGCCTGTACTAAACCTACATAACCAATACCAAAGACTGTAACTTTCATTATTTTCCCTAATTACTCGAACTAAATATTATTATCTACAAATATACCTTTTTTACGCTTTTTTGCCAACTTAAAGCTAATAACATTTGAGGTTAATATTTGAATAGTTAGCTGATTTTTAAAAAGCGATGGGTTTATACGATTGTCGAATTATTTTCTATAGCTTATGATACTTCTATATACGCAAAATTCTTTAATGGAACCCTAATGAACGTTTGTAATCTTATTCCAGTTATCATGTGTGGTGGCAGTGGAACCCGCCTTTGGCCACTTTCTCGGGCGCAATTTCCTAAACAGTTTTTACCGTTAGTTAACGATACGAGTATGCTGCAAGACACATTAGCTCGTTTACCAAAACAGCATCAAGCACCTGTATTTATTTGTAATGAAGATCATCGTTTTTTGGTGGCTGAGCAGCTCAAGCATACCAATAGTTCTCAAACTACTATTTTACTCGAACCAAAAGGACGAAATACAGCGCCAGCAGTAGCGTTAGCAGCTCTTAATGCACTGGTTGATAACGATGATGCTTTACTTCTAGTGTTAGCCGCAGATCATGTTATTAAAGATGTTGAAAAATTCCACCAAGCAGTAGGCGTGGCAAGAGTTGCAGCTGCGCAAGGGAAGCTAGTTACTTTTGGTATTGTTCCAACACATGCGGAGACTGGGTATGGTTATATTCAAAAAGGAAGCAAAATCGAAAATAGCAATGTAGCTCAGCAAGAGAATGACGTGTACAAAGTCGCAAAATTTGTTGAAAAACCTGATATTAAAACAGCGCAAGAGTATTTAGGTTCAGGTGAATACCTATGGAATAGCGGTATGTTTCTTTTTAAAGCAAGCCGTTATATTGAAGAATTAGAAAAATTTAGACCTGATATTTTATCGGCATGTAGAACATCAATGCTGAAAGTAGATAAAGATCTTGACTTTACTCGTCCAGATCGAGAGTCATTTTTACAATGTGCAGATGAGTCTATTGATTATGCCGTAATGGAAAAAACCGAAGATGCGATTGTTGTACCACTTGATGCCGGTTGGAGTGATGTAGGTTCATACTCAGCACTTTGGGAAGTTTGTCAGCAAGATGAACAGCGAAACGTAATAAAGGGTGATGTTATCGCTCATAGTACAACCAACAGCTATATTCATAGTCAAAACAAGTTAGTAGCAACGCTTGGAGTTGATAATTTAGTTGTGATTGATACTCCCGATGCAGTGTTAATTGCTGCTAAAGATAAAGTGCAAAACGTTAAAGAAATTGTGAGTGACTTGAAGGCTCTGCAGCGTAGTGAAAGTACAATTCACCGTGAAGTCTATCGACCTTGGGGTAAATACGACAGTATTGATACAGGCGAGCGTTTTCAAGTTAAGCGTATTACAGTTAATCCGGGTGCTAAACTTTCTGTACAAATGCACCACCACAGAGCAGAACATTGGATTATTGTTTCAGGTACAGCAAAGATAACCCTTGATGAAAAAACCTTCTTATTAAGTGAAAATCAATCGACCTATATTCCTATTGGCGTGGTACATGCTTTAGAAAATCCAGGTAGATTACCACTAGAAATGATTGAAGTTCAATCAGGCAGCTACTTAGGTGAAGATGATATTGTTCGTTTTGAAGATCGTTATGGTAGGGTAGAAAAATGACAGAGTTAACATGCTTTAAAGCTTATGATATTCGTGGAAAACTTGGTGAAGAGCTAAATACAGGTGTCGCTTATCGCATTGGTCGTGCATTTGCACAACATACCAAGGCAACAAAAGTTGTGGTGGGTGGAGATGTGCGACTTACAAGTGAAGAGCTAAAGTTAGCACTGGCAAAGGGTTTAATGGATGGAGGCTGTAATGTAATTGATCTCGGCTTATGTGGCACTGAGCATATTTATTTTGCCACAAGCCACCTACATTGTGATGGTGGTATTGTTGTCACTGCGAGTCATAATCCTATTGATTATAATGGCATGAAGCTTGTTCGTGAGAACTCAAAACCCATCAGTGGAGATACCGGCCTTTTAGACATTAAAGCTTTAGCAGAAAAAAATAGTTTTTGTGACGTTGAATGTAAAGGTCAGTTAAGCAATCACGATATTACTCAATCATATACAGAACATTTATTAACCTATATTGATACGAATAATCTCTCTTTATTAAAGCGACCATTAAAATTGGTTGTTAATGCAGGAAATGGTACTGCTGGCCCTGCACTTGATGCCATTGAATCTGCTTTTAAGCAGCTACAGGTGCCCGTTGAATTTATAAAGGTACATCATCAACCTGATGGAAGCTTTCCTAATGGCATTCCAAACCCGCTTTTAGTTGAGAATAGAGCGGCGACACGTGAAGCTGTTATTAAACATAATGCAGATATAGGAATTGCTTGGGATGGGGATTTTGACCGCTGCTTCTTGTTTGATGAACAAGGTGAATTTATTGAAGGCTATTATATTGTTGGTTTATTAGCTGAGAACTTTTTGGCTAAAGCTAAAAGTATTGATGCTCCACAACAAAAAATAATCCATGACCCTCGATTAACATGGAATACAATTGATATTGTTGAACAAAGTGGTGGTAAAGCAATACAAAGTAAAACGGGACATGCCTTTATTAAAGAGCGCATGCGAACTGAAGATGCTATCTATGGTGGCGAGATGAGTGCCCACCATTATTTTCGAGACTTCTTTTATTGTGATAGTGGCATGATCCCATGGTTATTAATTACAGAATTGATTTGCCTACGTAAACAGTCTTTATCAAGTTTAGTGGCTGCACGCATTGAAGCCTATCCCTCTTCAGGGGAAATTAATAATAAAATTGAAGACCCTAAAGCAGCAATTGCAAAAGTATACGAGCACTATCAAGCTGACGCACAAATAATAGATAAAACTGATGGTGTTAGTATGGAGTTTGGTAACTGGCGTTTTAATTTACGCAGTAGTAATACTGAACCAGTAGTACGACTTAATGTTGAATCTAAAAGCGATAAAGTATTGATGCAAACTAAAACGCAAGAAATATTAACATTACTCTTAAATTAAAAATGGTGTATGGAGTAGTTGTAAGTGTTATTAGGGACTAAACTCATAAGTACGAAATAATGTTTTTTTGTGCTCAATAGGGATAATTCGCATAAAAAATTCTATAACAGGAAAGTTAAATGAAATTCTTTAAATCTATAGTTTGTGCCAGTGTTATTCTGGCTGTATCTGCTTGTGGAACTGATGAAACATCACAAACACATTTAGCACAAGCTGAAAAGTTTTTAGCAGAAAAGGAACATTCATCAGCAGTAATTTCATTAAAAAATGCGATTAAGTTAGACTTGAAAAATGCCAAAGCTAGATTTTTACTTGGACGACTTTATTTAGCATCTGGCGATGGTTACAGTGCTGAAAAAGAGTTAGAGCGTGCTCTAGAGTTAAATTATGATGTTAATAAAGTATTACCTTTACTTGCTCGATCGTATATGGTAACTGAATCTGATGATGATATACTCTCACTTTCAAAAAGAGCAGAATCGCTCATCCCAGAAAGTAAAGCGCATTTTTTAGCATACAAAACTATTGCTGCTTTACGTTTAAATAATGAAGAGCTTGCCAAGGAAGCTGTAGAGTTAGCGTTATCAATTTCTGAAGTAGATAGTTATAGTTTGTTGGCTAATGCTTATTTAGCTTTTGCTCAAAAAAATACGGCTCGTGCAGTTGCTTTGGTAGGCAGAATCTTAACGGCAACACCTGATAATGCTGATGCATTAATGCTACAAGGGCAAATTGCAATAGTTGATAAGAACTACTTTCAAGCAGTTACTAGTTTCAAAAGATATTTTGCGCTTCAACCTCGCTCAAGCAAAGTACAATTATTTATTGCTGATGCTTTATTGAAGAATGGGCAGCACTTAGAAGCCGAAGTTATTGCAGATAACTTGTTGGTTAAAGTACCCAACCAAGCCTTTTTACAATATATAAAAGCGATGGCTCGCTTTGAAATGAAAGATTATGAAGCGGCGAGCAATTTTTCTAGCTCATCAATGTCTTCAGGTTTTAGTTCATTTAGTTTAAAGCTTGTTGCTGGTGCAAGTGCTTTTTATTTAAAAAACTATGAGCAGTGTCATTTACATTTAAAAGACGTTATTCGCTACTTGCCAACTGATCATGCTGCACGAAGAATGTTTGCTGTTAGTCAGCTACAGCTTGGGTTAATTGATGATATAAGCGAAACAATGGGTGACTATGACTCAACTAATGAAGCAGACTCTCAGTTTTTAGCTGCTCTTAGCTATGAGTTGATGGAGCGAGGTGCTTATGAAAAAGCACAAGAGCTAGCAAAGAGCATAACAAATAGTGTTGAAAAAGATACTCAACTAAATGCGAAGCATAGTGCTCGTGCAGGCATTTTAAAGCTTATGATGAATGATCCGTCAGGGGTTGAGAACTTAGAATTAGCATTACAACAAAACCCTGAATTAATTTCTGCAGAGCTTGCATTAGCTTTTGCTTCGGTTAAAGCTGGTGACTTAAATAGAGCAAATGAAATTGCCAATAAATGGCTGAAGAAATATCCTACAAAGGCAGGTGGCTTTAATTTAAAAGCAACTATTGCATTTGCACAAAACGAATTAGCAAAAGGAAAGACAGCGCTAGAAAAAAGCTTAACTTTAGAGCCAGAAAATGTCTATGCCTTAACGGAGATGATAAAACTTGCTAATTACCAAAAAAAATCATCAGAGGCTAAAAGGTTAGTACAAAGAGCACTTGCTGCTCACCCTGATAACCTTAAAGTATTGGCACTCTTTTTTGAGTTACATAAAAATAAAGAAGGTTTACAGCCACTGATAACTGCACAGAAAAATAATGCAATAGAAGTTAAATATGGCATTTTATTATCAGAGGCATTAATTCAATTACAAGAATATAAACAAGCTCGTAATGTATTGGATAATTATCAAATTACTAATACAACGCCAAAGCGTTATTGGCAGTTGATTTTGGCTATTAACTCAAAACTGAATAATACTAAAGAAGCACTTTTGATTTTAGAAAAGTGGCGAGAGAACAATCCGTACCATATTGAACCAGTATTGTTATTAGTAAATCATTGGGCAGCTAAACGAGTGCCGACTCGTGCATTAAATGTGTTAAAAAGCAGTATGAAGCAACACCCTAATAACTTAATGCTTCATTTAGTTAAGATGAAGGTTCTACTTAATAGTAAACAAACAAAAGAAGCACGAAACTCATTAAAAAAATTATCATCATTTGATTTTGATAAAGATATAAAGGCAGGTATAGAAGGGCGAATTTTACTATTAGAAGGGAAATTTTCTGAGGCAATTCCTAAATTAACACAGATGTACCAAACTAAACCTAGTAGTCAGAATGCTATTTTTTTAGCGCAAGCACACGAAGGAAATAACCAGAAAAAAACGGCAATTAATATACTTGAAAATTATTCACAAAAGCATGGGTTAGAACCAAGTATTAGCTTGAATTTGGCTAACTTGTATTTATTTGATGATCAGAAAAAAGCGATTGTTGAATATGAAAAGCTTATCAAAGTACAACCTAATAATATTATTGTTCTGAATAACTTATCTTGGTTATATCTAGAGAATAATACATTTTCAAAAGCACTAGTACACGCGAAAAAAGCATACTCTTTATCCCCTGAAATAGCTGATGTTGTTGATACTTATGCGCAAGTTCTTTTCAGGTCAGGTGAGAAAGAAAAAGCACTAGCTAAAGCGGAAGAGGCATATCAAATATCAAAAATGAAAAACGTTGATATTGTATTGAACTTTGCAGAAATACTGCTCGTAAATGGTGATAGATCACAAGCAAGGAGTTTATTGAGAGATATTGAAGTAAATACTAAGCTGCAAAAACTTAGGCACCAAAAGTTAACAGAGCAATTAATGTAAAGGGAAGTTAATAATTATGCTGGTTGCCTAGGTCGTCAATAAGGGCAATCAGCTTAACTCTTTTAATTGTTCAGAAATATCATGTTCAATTGCTTTATATAAGTTTTTAAAACCTGGAGATAAATTTGACAAAAATATTTCCGGGTTAATATAGTATGGAGCTCTAAGACCGTGATAATCAATAGGCTCACCCAGTTGCTGAAACTTAATTCCAACAAACTTCATACTGCGTGCTAACCGAGGCTCCATCATAACATAGGCATGCCTTACACCCGTTTCAATTGCCATGTTTGCAGCAGCCATATATAAGCCAATAGCAATAAATGGGAAGCAACGAAGCTCAACCTCAGAATAGTTACTTTCTTGAATAACACCGGTTCCAGAGCCTTTAAATTGATCTGTTTTACGTCGCCTAAAATCAGACTTTACTGCTAAGCGTGATATTTCACAAATTTCTTTTCTATTGAAACGGCTTGGGTGAAATTTTTCGTCAGTAATAGAGTCAAGACAAAATTTTTCAATGGGTAATAGTTGCCCTTCTTCTTCGATTCGAACAACACGTACACAGCTAGTGTAATTATTTGAAGGTTTATGTTTGATGAGTGAAAATATAGATTGTTCATCAAACTCATCTTTTTCTTCACCACCTTCTTTAACTTCTTCGAAGGCTAGCTCTTCACAATAAACATTGTGTCGTATCTTGAAGGCTTCAGCTTTTAAAACGTCATTTACAGCTACTTGTGGCTCTAAAAACTGGGTAAAGTGCTCTGCAATATTATAAGCATCATGACTTACTTTCATAGAGACAATCTTTTTTGTTATATCGCCAATAATGGGAGTGTTGAGTAAGCGTTTATTCCAGTTCATTGAGTATCCATTTTATCATCGAGGTATATATGTTGATATACAATTGTGCTTAATTGGTCAGTTTTTAACTGTAACTTCAGTTATATAACTTATATTACCAAAATAGCATAGTTTAGAGTCAATTATAGCTTAATTTGTCATATTTTCTTTTGCTCGAAAAATTGGCTGAATAATTGGTGAGGTATTTGTTTTAATTGGAACAATTTCTAAAGCTGTTTGGTAACCAATGTCAAAGAGCTGTAACTTTTGTTCATCTGTCATGCCAAAATCGACGCCAGAACACTCTCCTGTATTTATCACCACGGTATTATGCCAAAAAGCATCGTTAATATATTCACGAGAAATAGTGGTCATAAAGGTTCTAATTAGTAATGTTATGTAATTAACGATAGGGAAGTAACGATTAGTTTTTAGTTCATCATATTCGTACTCACTTCGTAATCTAAAGCACATCACAGGAGTCCCATCATTAGCCCAGTTTCGATGTAATGCATCTTCAGATAATATACTGCCATCAACCATAAGGTGTTTACCAAATGGCTTAAAACTAAAAACAAGAGGGATAGACATAGAAAAACGCACAGCTTTAGATACTCTCATATTCGGCGTATTTTCTTTATTAAAAATTACAGGCTTACCACTTTTTACATCGGTAGCTACTATATGTAACTCCATTTCCATTTGAGAAAATGTTTTTCCTTTAAGATGGTCATCTACCCATTTCTCAAATACATCACCAGAGCTTAAACCACCGTTACGTATGAGTTTAAATAAAGAAAAACCTGTAAATTGAGTATAATCTGTGGTTAAAGCTATATCTTTCATTTCTTGTATAGAAAGACCTGAAGCAAAAAAGCTAGCGATAATGCTACCGCCAGAAACGCCAACTATATTATCAAATTTTATTTGAAGTTTACTCAAGGCATGTAATACACCAAGATGGGCAGGTAAACGTGTTCCTCCACCAGCGAGTATAGGAACAATTTTGTCAGTCATGTTATTTCTCCGTGGTAACGTTTATTATGGCTGATATTTAAAATTCTGCCTTAAGATTCTTCAAATAAGGTATTATATTTAAAACAGAATGTAGAATACAATGGTTGGGGAAAGCAATGTTAAAAAAAGTACTAATTATGTTATCAATTCTTAGTTTGGCGTATCTAACTCCAGTAAAAGCTGAATTTGTTGATATCGTTGCGAAGATAAAGCCTTCTGTCGTTGGAATTGGAATTCACACGCCTACAAGTAGACCTCAAAATACCTTACGAGGAAGCGGATTTGTTATTGGTGATGGCCAATATATCGTAACAAATGCTCATGTATTACCAACTGAGCTTAATGATGATTTACTGCAAAAAATGGCTGTTTTTGTAGGGGCGGGGAAAAGTGCAAAAGTAAGAAAAGCAAAGATTATTGCTACTTCTGATGAATATGATTTAGCGGTATTGAAAATATCTGGCTCACCTTTACCTGCTATGAGTTTAGCCGAGAAAAATATGCGCCCTGATGGGAGCTATATAGCTTTTACGGGTTTTCCTATCGGTGCTGTTTTAGGGCTTTATCCAGTGACCCACAGAGGCATTATATCTAGTACTACTCCAACAGTTACCCCTGCGCAAACAGCGGGACAAATTAGTTTAAAGATGCTAAAAAGAATGCGTAACCCTTATTTTGCTTATCAACTCGATGCAACTGCATACCCTGGGAATAGTGGTAGCGCTATGTATGATATGAAAACAGGTAAGGTAGTAGGAATTATAAATAAAGTTTTTGTACAAACCACTAAAGAAGCAGTAATAAGCAATCCTAGTGGTATCACTTATGCTATTCCAGTTAAATACTTATACAAAATATTAAAAGAAAATAATATTGAATTATAGTGGCTAAACAGAAGTAAAGCTTATTTATTCATCGCTTACATTTTGTGCATGATAGCTTTCTTCTTCTGAATATAGCGCTGAAAGAGATACAAGCTCAATATTATTTTGCGCCAGTGTTGGAATTAAGTACAGTAAAGCTTGAATTGTTTCCGGGTGAGGGTGAGCGATTGCAATTGCAAAACTTTGATTTTGAGCTTCTTTAATTAACAATTGAAACTGTTGATTTATATAATTATCGCTTAGTTCGTTGTCTAAGAAAATATGACGCCCTTGCACTGGTACGCCAAGCTTTTGGGCAATAACGCTGGCTTTGGAGAAAGGACTCGTTTTACTGTCCAAGAATAATAAATCATGCTCTTTAAGAAAGCCCATTGTCCAATACATTGGATCTGCTAACTGTGTTAAGCGACTTCCCATATGGTTATTAATGCCAATGGCAAAAGGCACTTCAGCTAAAGACTCACTCAAGCTGGCATGGATTTCTATTTTGTTCATCGAGCTTGTTAGCGCACCGGGACCCAATTTTTTGCCATTTTCAGCTTCCATTGGAATATGGAGCAACACTTCTTTTTGTTGAGCATTGGCTTTTGTTGCTAATATTTTACCGTATGGGGTGTGAGGTAATACCGAATAGGTGATTGAACCGGGTAACGACAAGACATTTTTGTCTGTATATCGATAACCTATATCGTCAATTACAATAGCAATACGTGCGGAATTTTCTTTAGCAGAGGCTGTAAATAGTAATGAAATAAAAGATAGAGCTATAAGAAGAAAAAATTTTAACACGACTGTAATCATCTTATGTTTGTATATGAATATCAAAGCATATCATTTAGTTTATCCATTGTCGCCTTGCTCTATGCTTAGCCTAGCGTAAAGTGACTTTCTACAAGCAAGGTAAATAGTTGTATTTTATGTAAATAAATAGCTTTAAAATGAGGCTTATTTACACCAAAGTTTGGGGTTTACAGCCTTACCTTGATGACGAATTTCAAAATAAAGCCCTGCCTGTTCTTGCCCGCCACTTTGTCCAACTAAAGCAATTGGCTCTCCAGTTTCTACTCGATCACCTACAGACTTCAATAATGTTTGATTGTGGGCATATAAACTCATATAGCCGTTACCGTGATCAATAACGATCAATAAGCCATAACCCTTTAACCAGTCTGAAAATAGAATTGTGCCATTATGAATGGTTTTGACTTGCTTACCTATTGGAGCGCCAAGTAAGACTCCTTTCCATTTTAAATAACCTTGTTTTCTGCTACCAAAACTGCGTAATAGACGACCTTTTACAGGCCAAGATAATTTGCGCTTTAATTTACTTAGCCCGACTAAATTAATTTCAGCACGAATCAGTGCGGTAAGCTTTTCTAAAGCAGCGGTTAGGTTTGCTTCTTCGGCTTTTAATCTGGCTAACTGTTGCTTGCTTGACAATAGCTCAGCACTGAGCGATTTTAAGGTTTTATGTCGATTGCTTTTATTCTTATTTAACAGTTTTCGTTGTTGCTGTTGGCTTACTTTTAATGTTTGCAATTGCGCAACTTGTTCTTGATGCTGTGTGGTTACTTGCATTAACTGGGTGATTGTTGTTTGAAATTTATCAATTTCTTTTATGCGAGCTTTATTTAAATATTGGTAGTAACTAATGCTACGCTGGACTTTTTCACTTTTCTCTTGGTTTAACACTAGTTTTAGATAATCGTGTTGTCCTGTTGAATAAGCTGAACGTAATTGTTGAGCTAGTAGACGCTCTTGTCTATTTTTTTGTGCAACTAATTGCTGCTTTTCTTTACTGAGTTCAGTAATTTCTTTATTGGTGATCTTAAGTTTGTTATTGGTGTCGTTGATCGCTTTTGCTGCTTTAGCAATCGCTATATCATCACTTTTTAGCTGCTGTTCTAATGCTTTTCTGTTCTTATTAGTTGCAAATATTGTTGACTCTTGTTTGGCAATAGCCTGCTGAACATCATTAAGCTTTTGTGTGTTTTGTTGTTTTATTTTCTTGTGATTGGTTTTTTCAGTTGCCATGCTGGGGGCGGCAAAAATTAAGCTACTCAGTATAATTAAGTAGCTTAATAATTTACCAAGCATTTGCATGGTACTAAAAGATGAATTTACCATTGAGTTTTGAATTATGTTTTAATAACTCTTGTCAGTGTGCCGTATTAATTTAGCTGCATCAATACCGAACCTGTCATTTCTTCAGGTTGCTCCATAGCCATCAAATGTAAAAGCGTTGGTGATATATCACTTAAAGTACCTGTTGCAGCAGGCGTTGCATTTCGACCTACGTAGATTAATGGTACAGGTTCACAAGTATGTGCTGTGTGTGCTTGGCCTGATTGTTCATCAAGCATTTGCTCAGCATTACCGTGATCGGCGGTAATTAAGCATTCACCACCAACTTTTTGTAAGGCAGTAACAACACGGCCCATACACGTATCAACAGCTTCACACGCTTTTACAGCGGCATCAAAATCTCCAGTGTGGCCAACCATGTCGCCATTTGGGTAATTACAAACAATAAAGTCATGGTCACCACTTTCAATAGCCGCTACTAATTTATCAGTGAGTAATGTGGAGTTCATCTCTGGTTGTAAATCATAAGTGGCGACGTCAGGCGAAGGTACTAAAATTCGCTGCTCTCCGGCATATGTCTCTTCTTGTCCCCCACTAAAGAAAAAAGTTACATGTGCATATTTTTCTGTTTCTGAGATTCGTAATTGGGTTTTATTATGCTTAGCAAGCCATTCACCCATTACATTATTTAATACGTTAGGCTTGAAAGCACAACTTGCATCAATGTCAGCAGCATATTGAGTCAACATAACAAAATCGCTGATGGCAGGAACTTTTTTACGGGTAAAGCCGGCAAAGTCTTTTTCAGTAAAGCAGCGACTAAATTGGCGGGCTCTGTCTGCTCTAAAATTCATAAAAATTAGAGCATCACCATCGTTAACTTCAATTGCTTTACCTGCTTTATCTAGAATGGCACTAGCGCTAACAAATTCGTCATTTTCATCACGCTCATAGGCACTTTCTAGTGCTGATACTGCATCGTCATATTGATATTTACTCATGCCAGAAACAAGTAGATCGTAGGCAGCTTCAACACGCTCCCAACGCTGATCTCGATCCATAGCGTAATAACGACCAATAATAGAGGCTACTTGTCCTTCACCTACACTACCATCAAAAAGTTGCGTAAATTTTTGTTGTGCTTTTTCTAAAGAAGCTTTTGCACTGCGTGGCGGTGTATCTCGCCCATCTAAAAAAGCATGCAGATATATTTTAGTAGCACCACGGTTTTTAGCCATTTCCATCATTGCAAAAATGTGATCTTCATGACTGTGAACGCCGCCAGGTGAAAGTAAGCCAAAAATATGTACTGCTTTATCTTTGTCTACAGCACTGTCTATAGCGCTGCATAATGCTGGTGTTTTTGAAAACTCACCGTCATCAATTGCTTTAGTTATACGGGTGAACTCTTGATAAACAATTCGACCAGCACCTAAATTTACATGACCTACTTCAGAGTTACCCATTTGACCGTCTGGTAAACCTACTGCCATACCTGATGTTTGAATCAGCATGTTGGGGTAATCATTTTTGAGCTTGTCTAATACTGGAGTGTTCGCTGTTTGAATTGCATTAGAACTTGGTTGTTCGCGATAGCCCCAGCCATCTAAAATGACCAAAACGGTTGGTTTTCTATTTGCCATGATTACAATGCCTTTTAATTTTTGCTGAATTAATTAAATTCAATCAGCTAGATATTAGATTAATTGCTCTTATTGTACACATTTATAACGGTTTATTTAAGCAAGAAATCAAGTGAGGGCAACTAATATCTATATCTTCTGCTGAGCTTTAGTATGTGAATCCCATAATGTTAAAGGGCGTTATGGTTGCGTTATATATCATGTTAAAGGTCTCTTTTTTAAATTTAGCTGCCTCGGCTTAAAATAAGTGAGGTATATATACTCGAACTAACATGGGGATATACTCGCTATTCCAACTCACTTGGGTATAATGTGGCGATTTTACGATTTACTATTTACCGAAAGAGTCATTATCTATGGAACAATATATTACTTTTTTCAGCAACAACGGCATTTTAACTGCTGCTTGGGTTGGCCTTGTCGTTATCATTATTGTGATGTCGATTAAAATTCAAATGTCACCGGTTAAACAAATTAGCCCGCAAGACTTAACTTTTTTAATGAATAGAGAAGAAGGCGTTGCGCTTGATATTCGTAGTGAAAAAGATTTCAATACGAGCCATATTCTTGATGCGGTAGGCTTAACTAATGAAAAAATTACTAAAAACGGTTTTGCCAGCCTTGAAAAATATAAAGCAAATCCCATCATAGTTGTATGTAGTGCTGGTATTAGTGCAGTAAAAGTTGCCAATGATTTACATAAGTCGGGTTTTTCTCGTGTTAGTGTATTAAAAGGCGGTATGGGTGCATGGACCAGTGCTGGATTACCAGTAACTAAAAGGTAACGTTATATATGGCTAAAATTGAAATATACACTAAAGGTTATTGCCCATTTTGTACAAGAGCATTGGCTTTAATTGAACATAAAACCGCTGATTTTTCAGAGTTAGCCGTTGAACAAATTAGTATTGATAATGATGCAGCTTTACGCGAAAAAATGATTGCTCGCAGCAATGGTAGTTATACCGTGCCACAAATATTTATTAATAATGTTCATATTGGTGGCTGTGACGATTTAGTTGCATTAGAAATGAACAATAAATTAGATACTTTATTGGCTGAATAATAAATTAACTATTAGCTGAAAAAGATAAAACAAATATAAAAGATAGGAAATCCTCATGAGTGATGAAAACCAAAACGAAGTAGCACAGGAAGAACAAGCAGAACCACAATTTGCTATTCAACGTGTTTATACTAAAGATGTATCTTTTGAAACACCAAATTCACCAGCGATTTTTCAAACTGACTGGAAACCAGAAATTAAATTAGACATAGATACTCGTTCTAATAAATTGGCAGAAAACACTTTTGAAGTTGTTTTAGCAGTAACGGTAACAGCTACTGTTGAAGGGCAAACAGCCTTTTTAGCAGAAGTACAACAAGCAGGTATCTTTACTATTGGTAATTTACCAGAAGCGCAATTAGCTCATACAATTGGTGCTTTTTGTCCGACTACATTATTTCCTTATGCACGTGAAACAATTGCTAGTTTGGTTAACCGTGGTTCATTCCCACAATTTAATTTATCTCCTGTAAATTTTGAAGCGTTATTTGCTTCTTATGTACAACAACGTAATGCAGAAGCTCAGGCACAAGCTAACGTTCCAGAAAGCACAGAAACTCACTAGTTTGTAAGTCGAGCATAGGTTCGATGTATAAAATAAACATTAAATAGCGAGAATATTTATGACCAATTCTGCCAAAATCACCGTGTTAGGTGCAGGATCTTATGGTACTGCATTAGCAATATGTTTGGCACGAAATGGTCATAACACCCTTCTATGGGGACGAGATACTACTCAAGTTAATGAGATGATTAGTGCTCGTGAAAATACTAGATATCTAGCTGGTTGCTCTTTTCCTGACAGCCTACAGGCAACAAATGACTTACGCTTAGCGATACAAGCAAGTGATAATATTTTAGTTGTAGTTCCTAGCCATGCTTTTGGCGACATGCTAAAAAAAATTAAAGTTGTACTGGATGAGTCAGATAATCCTAATGTTAAAATTGCTTGGGCAACGAAAGGTTTAGATCCCACGTCAGGTGACTTATTACAAAATGTAGCTCAAAGTATCTTAGGTGAAAAAGTCGCCTTGGCAGTATTATCAGGCCCTACTTTTGCTAAAGAAATGGCTGCGGGTTTGCCTACTGCAATCTCGTTGTCTTCTACTGATGATGAATTCGCGGTAACACTGTCAAATTTATTACATTGTGAAAAGTGTTTTCGAGTCTACCCTAATAAAGATTTTATAGGTGTGCAATTAGGCGGTGCAGTTAAAAATGTTATCGCAATTGGTGCTGGTATGGCTGATGGAATTGGCTTTGGTGCAAATGCTCGTACGGCTTTAATTACCCGTGGTTTAGCTGAAATGACTCGCTTAGGTGTAGCCTTGAAGGCTGATCCTGCTACTTTTATGGGAATGGCTGGTTTAGGTGACTTAGTATTAACTTGTACTGATAATCAATCGAGAAATCGTCGATTTGGTTTAGCACTAGGTAAAGGTGTTTGCGTAGAGCAAGCCATGACTGATATCGGTCAAGTGGTAGAAGGGTACCGTAATACCAAAGAAGTGCATATGTTAGCTCAACGAATGGGCGTTGAAATGCCTATTGTTGAGCAAGTATTCCAAGTACTTTATCAGGGCAAAGCAGCTAAATTAGCTGCCGCTGACCTACTTTCTCGCGATCAAAAACAAGAATAATCTCGGTATTTTATCCAATAAAAAAGTACATTCATGTTGTCGTTGATTTTTATTTAGACTGCGTTCACAAAGCCTAATTGACGCCAAGCATCATATACAATAACTGCAGTAGCGTTAGATAAGTTCATACTACGGCTGTCTTTAAGCATAGGAATACGAATCTTATCTTTATCAGGGATTTGGCTTCTTACTTCTTCAGGTAAGCCACTAGTTTCAGAGCCAAACAATAAATAATCTCCTTTAGTAAAAGTAACATCACCATAAAAATTATTAGTTTTAGTCGTAATTGCAAGAATACGTTTTGGTTGCTCTTGCTTAACAAAGGCATCAAAGTTTTCATGACGATTTATTGCCGCAAATTCATGATAATCAAGTCCAGCTCTACGTAGCTTTTTATCGTCTAAGTCAAAGCCAAGTGGCTCAATTAGGTGTAAACGAAACCCTGAGTTAGCACATAAACGAATTATATTGCCGGTATTTGGCGGTATTTGCGGTTGAAAAAGCACAACATCTAGCATAATGATAAATTTGAGTCATAATTGAAATTATTGCTATTATAACGATTAATTCACTTTTAAGCCTTATTTTCATGTCAGAAAAAAAAATTATAAAACAAAAAAACGATGATGCTCACCATGCTGATTACGCTTATTGGGTAAAACTAGCAGCGATTAGCTCTTCATCTGTCGCGTTATTGCTTGTAGTGATTAAGTTTTATGCTTGGCTAATAAGTGATTCAAGTGCAATGCTAGCATCGACGACAGACTCTATTTTAGATTTATTTGCTTCTGTTATGAACATTGTTATTTTGCGCTTTGCATTAGCACCAGCAGATAAAGAGCATAAGTTTGGCCATGGTAAAGCAGAAA
>CAXIBS010000029.1:0-18967 GCA_964022585.1 uncultured Colwellia sp. | reverse complement strand
CGTTATCGCCTTTTTATGTGGAACAACCACATGACAAAGGCTCTGCCTTGTATAAATACCCAACAAACTGCTGCAAAAATAATATCGAAAGATCAACAGACCCTAAAATAATTGCTTACATTTTAACTAGTGACTTTACCTAATTAACTTTTAATGTTAGATTTAGTTCCTAAGTATAAAATAACATTTCTATATTCCTATTCTATTATCTACTGTTGCTGCTTTGATCACTTTTTTTATTAGCTTTTTACTAGATAATAAGATTAAAAAACACACATATAAATTAAACTGTCATCGGCAATCGCCAAGACATAACCACTTAAAATAGTTTAAGAAACCCCCTATGAATCTTACCGAACTGAAAGAAAAATCCATTAATGAATTGGTTAAACTAGCTGAGTCTATGAAGCTAGAAAACCTCTCTAGAACACGCAAACAAGACATAATTTTTGCTATCTTAAAGAAGCACGCTGAAAATGATAATGATATTTTCGGTGGCGGCGTTTTAGAAATATTACAAGATGGTTTTGGCTTTTTACGCTCAGCCGACTCTTCATATTTAGCTGGTCCTGACGATATTTATGTTTCACCAAGCCAAATCCGTCGTTTTAGTATGCGTACAGGTGATACCATCCAAGGTAAAATTCGTTCACCTAAAAAAGGGGAGCGTTACTTTGCCTTATTAAAAGTGACAGAAGTTAACTTTGATCGTCCTGAAAATACGCGTAATAAGATTTTATTTGAAAACTTAACACCTATTCATCCTACTGATCGCTTAACTATGGAGCGAGGTAATGGCTCTACTGAAGATATCACTGCACGTGTATTAGATTTAGCATCGCCAATTGGTAAAGGTCAACGTGGTTTAATCGTTGCACCTCCAAAAGCTGGTAAAACATTACTACTGCAGAATATTGCACAAAGTATTGCTCATAATCACCCTGATGCAGAATTAATGGTGTTGTTAATTGATGAGCGTCCAGAAGAAGTAACTGAAATGCAACGCTTAGTAAAAGGTGAAGTTGTTGCTTCAACGTTTGATGAGCCAGCCTCTCGTCACGTGCAAGTTGCTGAAATGGTTATTGAGAAAGCTAAGCGTTTAGTTGAACATAAAAAAGATGTTGTGATTTTACTCGATTCAGTAACTCGTTTAGCGCGAGCATATAATACAGTTGTGCCTTCATCAGGTAAAATATTGACAGGTGGTGTTGATGCTAATGCACTACATCGTCCTAAGCGTTTCTTCGGTGCTGCACGTAATATTGAAGAAGGTGGTAGCTTAACTATTATTGCAACGGCGTTAGTAGAAACGGGCTCTAAAATGGACGAAGTTATCTACGAAGAGTTTAAAGGTACAGGTAATATGGAATTACACCTGTCTCGTAAAATCTCAGAAAAACGTGTATTCCCAGCGATTAATATTAATCGTAGTGGTACACGTCGTGAAGAGTTGATCACTAAGCCTGATGAATTACAAAAAATGTGGATCTTACGTAAAATCGTTCATGAAATGGATGAAATAGGTGCTATTGAATTCCTTATTGACAAATTAGCCATGACTAAGACCAATAATGAATTTTTTGATTCAATGAAGCGTAAGTAATTTTCTGTTTCTGAAATAAAACCAGTCATACCGGCTGGTTTTTTTGTTTTTAAAACGCATTTAATAATTTAGTAGCATTTATGAAATATAACGATTTAAGAGACTTTATTAGTCAGCTTGAAGAAATAGGACAGTTGAAGCGGATAAGTGCTCCTATTTCAACACACCTCGCTATGACTGAAATTAGCGATCGTACGTTACGTGCAAAAGGGCCCGCATTATTATTTGAGAATGCTGTTGATGAAAACGGCCAGCCTCATAATATGCCAATACTGACAAACTTATTTGGTACGCCAGAGAGAGTTGCACTTGCCATGGGGCAAGAAAATGTTACTGCGTTACGTGAAGTAGGTAAGCTTTTAGCTATGCTTAAAGAGCCTGAACCACCAACAGGCCTTCGTGATGCGCTGGATAAAATGCCTGTTTATAAGCAAGTACTTAATATGCCAGTTAAAGTGATTAAAAAGCCACTTTGTCAGCAAGTTGTATTAAGTGGTGATGATGTCGATTTATCTAAATTACCGGTTCAAACCTGCTGGCCTGGTGATGTAGCTCCTTTAATTACTTGGGGGCTAACTGTAACCAAAGGTCCCTATAAAGAGAGACAAAATTTAGGTATTTACCGACAACAAGTTTTATCCAAGAATAAAGTGATTATGCGTTGGCTATCTCATCGTGGCGGTGCTCTTGACTTCCAAGAGTTCAAGAAAACGAATCCAGGAGAAAAGTATCCAGTTTCTGTTGCTTTAGGAGCAGATCCTGCGACTATTCTTGGTGCTGTAACACCTGTGCCAGATACCTTATCAGAATATGCATTTGCTGGTTTATTGCGAGGCTCTAAAACAGAAGTGGCTAAGTCAATAAGTAATGATTTGCAAGTACCTGCAACCGCAGAAATTATTTTAGAAGGGTATTTAGATCCAGAGGAAACTGCACCAGAAGGTCCTTATGGCGATCATACTGGTTATTATAACGAAGTTGATGATTTCCCTGTTTTTACGGTAACTCATATTACCATGAGAAAAAATGCTATTTATCATAGTACTTACACCGGAAGACCACCTGATGAGCCAGCTATTTTAGGGGTGGCATTAAATGAAGTGTTTGTCCCTATTTTACAAAAGCAATTTCCTGAAATTCAAGACTTCTATTTACCGCCAGAAGGGTGCTCGTATCGCTTAGCTGTTGTTACTATTAAGAAGCAATATGCTGGCCATGCAAAACGAGTAATGATGGGCGTTTGGTCTTTTTTACGACAGTTTATGTATACAAAATTTGTCATCGTTTGTGATGATGATGTTGATGCTAGAAATTGGGAAGATGTTATTTGGGCCATGACCACACGCATGGACCCAAGCCGTGATACGGTATTAATTGAAAACACCCCAATAGACTATTTAGATTTTGCCTCACCAGTATCAGGCCTAGGCTCTAAAATGGGCCTAGATGCAACCAACAAGTGGCCAGGGGAAACAGATAGAGAATGGGGAGTCCCCATTGAAATGACTGATGAAGTCAAACAACAAGTTGACGATATTTGGGATGATTTAGCCATCATTCCTAAAGTAAATAACTAAATTAAAGAGATATATTAATGAAAACAATTAGCTGCCAAATAGTGTCATTAACCTCACTTACGGCTCATGTGTTTAAAGTTTTATTGAAGCCTGCAGAAAAAATAGACTTTGTTGCTGGGCAGTATTTAAATTTTGTGATGAGTGATGAAGATAAGCGACCGTTCTCAATTGCTAGTTCACCAAATAGTGATTTAATTGAGTTGCAAATAGGTGCCTTTATTGCTGACAGTTATCCAATGCAAGTTATAGAGCGTATTAAATCTTCGCAAGCTGAAGATAAACCTATCACTATTGAAGTTGCTGCAGGTAATGCGCAATTACGTACTGAAAGCGAGCGTCCTTTATTGTTATTGGCAGGCGGCACAGGCTTTTCTTATATTAAGTCAATGTTTGAGTATTTAGCAGAACAAAAATCAGAGCGTCAAGTTACGGTTTATTGGGGGGTACGCGAGTTATCTGCTGCCTATGAGCTTGAAGAAACCGCTGCTACAATTGCTAAATTGCCAAATGCTAATTTTATTCCTGTTATTGAAAATGTTGATGAAAATACACAATGGCAAGGAAAAACAGGGCTAGTTCACCAAGCTGCAATGCATGATATTGCTAGCCTAGAGTCATATGATATATACCTTGCTGGACGCTTTGAAATGGTGGGTGCTATTCGTGGCGATTTTTTAGAGCATGGAGCTTTAGCTGAGCATATGTATGCTGATGCATTTGCTTTCATTTAATTGGTTATTATTTTAATTTACATAGGCAAATAAAATAATGACCTATAAAGTTACGGATAATAAAGAAGAGATGGATATTGATGCAATTCATCTCTACCTTACTCATTCATATTGGGCTAAAGGTGTGCCTAAATCGGTAATGATTAAGGCGTTTGAAAATTCACTCTGTTTTGCCGTGATTTTTGAGGATGATTGCAGCAAAAAAGAACAAGTGGGTTTTGCTCGATTAATAACAGATTACGCTACTTTTGCTTATTTGGCTGATGTTTATATATTAAAAGAACATAGAGGCAAAGGGCTTAGCAAATTAATGATGCAACAGGTTATTAACCACCCTCAGTTGCAAGGCTTGCGCCGAATAATGTTGGCGACTAAAGATGCTCATGGTTTATATAAACAATTTGGTTTTACTGACTTAACAGAGCAAAAAACGTTTATGCAGTTATGGACGCCTGATGTTTACTCTCAGACGCCATAGCTTATTACATCGCTTGAACTTTAACCCACACTTCATTTGCCGCTTGATGCTGACCTTCTTCTGTCAACGCTTTAGCAAAAGCTTGTAGATCTTGTTTGTCGTATTGTTTCCCTTCTAGCTTAATTAAGCTACCAAAAGCTTTTTCAGCCATAGACCATTGCTCACTCATTAGTGCTAAATGCCCTAAGCAACTTAGCCACAGAGGGTTTAAGTTATCACCATGAAGATGCTTTTGAACCAAAGCAATTAATGGCTCGCTCTGCTTCATGGGTAATGAACGCAATTGTTTTAGGTAGTTAGCTTTTGGCTGATTCTTTAACATAGGTGAAATCAGCTTAATTAGTGGCTCAGTAATACTTTGTTCAGCAAGTACTCGACAATAAGCAAATAATGGAATCTCTCTCTGCTTTACTTTACGCCCTAGAGACTTCCAATAGTTTAATAAGCTTTTTTCGTCTTGTGTTGTAACAATATGGTTAAAGGCACCATAATAGGCTGTTGATTCCCAGTTTTTAATTGCCTCTTCAGAAATTGATTTCTCTTTACGTGCAATAACTAAATAGTCTACTGCTGATTCGAAACGGTTTTCAATAAGGCATAAATCAATTTCTAGTGCTAATAGTCGGGTGTCATGACCAATTTGTTTATGGTTTTCATCAATAAGTTTACGCGCTTTTTTATATGTATCAGCAGAAGCTTGATTCATTAAAAGTTTAACTTTAACAATTAGGCTAGCTAGATCACCATTGGCTGATTTTTCTGTTTCTTGCTCTAATAAGTCTAAGTAATGGTTTGTATTACTGTCTAATTGCTGTTTTGCTGAAGCTGCAGCGGCAAGTAAGTAAGCACTTTTTTGTCGTTTGGCGGGTTCAGCACTTTTAGCGAAGAGTTGCTCCGCCCCTTGATAGTCTTCTAGCATGTAGGCAGCAAGACCTTTATTGAAATTAGCAATACCACGCTTTCTACTGGCAAATGCAAAAACATTCCATGCCTTAAAGCTTATATTTAACGTGCCACGTAGTGCTTGATAAAGTACAAAAGCGCTAATAGAAAATAGCGATAAAAGAATCATTGCAGAAAGAATTGTTAATTCAATAATGGTTTCACCCATGGCAATTAATATATAGCCTTTTTCGTCAATTAGCAGTGGGCTAAGTGCTAAAACAGCAAAGAATAATATTATGATGGCAATAAAACGAATCATATTATCTCCTCCTCAGTTTCAACTTCAGGCTGCTCATCTTGTTCTGGTGCAGCTTGAGGTGATTGTTCAGGCTCAGAAACATCAACTTGCTTTTCTAATGGCGCTTCTTCCACGACTTCAGTTGTTACTGTTTCCGCTGGTAAGGGAATAGGAGCTGCGGCTTCATAATTATTTATTGCAGTTCTGATGGCCATTAAGGATTTTAACTCGCTAGGGTAATCAAAACTAACACGTTGTGTTTGTAAGTCTGTAAGTGCAGCCAAAAAGCGTTTGTTTTTAGCTTCTTCAACATCAAAAAATTCGGTGAACCACAGTTTGATATCAGCTAACGACTTTTGGTAAATATCAGTTTTACGTTCGCTTGCTGCCCATAAAGCTAATTGAATTTTTAATTTAATGTTTTGTTTTAAGTTCTGCTGTTGTTGTGGTGTAACTAAAGGCTCAACCATGCCTGTTCTTTGTCGAACGCGGATGAAGTCATTAAGGAATGTCTGCCAAGTTTTAGTTAAATTAGCTTGCCAATCGTTGATGTCGTCTGATAACTCTTGATTGATATTTTCGTCAACGCCTACTTCTACCATGGCTAAAGGCAGCATGGCTATTTGATTGTTCATTGCCATTAAGGTTAATACTACTTCGTCTGTTTGTAATACAGGCATTAGCTCAAGTGACTTTATATCTTCATGAACTAATTTACGCGCAGGCAAAAAAGTAGGATCATTTAGGTCAGCTAAACGTGCGTCGGCATTTTTTAGTAAACCAATGGCTGCTGTAGTGTCATGTTCTAGTAATAATGTTCTAGCGGCAACACGAACTAAGTACTCAGCTTCGTGTAATAACCAATCACTTGGTTGGCGTTGCTTAACTTTACGTTCAAGCTCTTCAACCATTTCTTTGAGCTCAACTATTTTAGCTGTGCTGGTATCATTAAGCTGATCAGAGATTAACTGTAATTGTGACGAGAATGTTCTCTGCTGTGTGTTAAGTGCTTGTTGCATCTGAGATTGATACTGATTAGATGATGCATTGCTTTTACTTTCTATTTTATTTGAAAGTTGAGCTGTCAGTAATTGGCTTTGTTGTTGCTGCCAAAAATAATGAACAGCGGTACTACCAAGCGCAATAACAATTGCAACAATTGCTAACTTTGATACTTTACTTTCATTTTTGTCTTTATCAGCCGATTCTTTTACTTCTTTGGTTGGCACTTTTTTAGGTGCTGGTTTGGCTGTTTTTGAGGCAGGTGCTTGGGTACCTGTATTTTTTTTTGCTTCAGTGCTTAATGGGGGTTTTTTATCAGTCATTTTTCATTCCATCATTGAATTTTATACTATTCAAAAAACGCTTGAAAGCGAGTTACTCCGATGTTTTATTCTCGGAATATAATCATTCACATTAAAATCTTCAATTAAGATACCATGAAGATAACGGATGGTGAATAGATACGAATTTTATTACTTAATTTTTCTTTATTATTAATCTCTCTAGTACAGCGCTAATGGCTTTTTCATTAGCCCCATCACTTTGTAATACGTTGGTTAAACCTAGCTTTTGGGCAAGGTCTGCAATACGCTTACTTGCTACTACCCACGCACAATGATGTCGCCAATAATTAGTCATATCATTGCTTATATTTATGTCAGTAGCCTTTATTAATTGTAGAAGCTTCTTTAATAGCGCGTTACTTGTAACGACAATACAATTAATTCGTTGTTGATGCCATTGCTTATCTATATCTTTGGGGAATGTTCGCCATACCTTTTGATAACTTTCTAGATATTGTGTTATAGCACCACGTTTATTTAGTTCTGTTGCTAAATGTTCTCTACCGCCATCACCACGTATTATCGTGATGTTCTTATTTAATATATTTTTATTTAAAATATTTAGCGTTAACACTCCTTCGCTATTTTCTTGCGATGGACAATGTATACCTTCTAGCGCTAAAGCATGTAGTGCTGCTTTTGTTGCTTTACCTACGGCAATAATATGCTGGTATTTCCAGTGCTTTGCAGCAATACAAATATTGGCATATTCAACAGCAGCAACACTAACAAAAATTAGAATGTCAGCCGTTGTTAGCATCTCTTCACTTTCTTGGTGCTCAGCCAGTGGCTGATAGTCAAATAACGGCTGACTAATACAAGTAATATCTTGCTTACTAAGCAACGAAGATAGTGCTTGTGCTTTTTTTTCTGGCCGCGCAACTAAAACGTTAAGCGGCTCGTTACTATTGGTTATCTGCATAAACCTGCTTTAAAATTTTGTCTGCGCCTCGGCTAAGTAATTCTTGTGCTAGGGTATTGCCTAGAGCTTCACCTTGTTCGACAGGTCCTGTAATTTCACTTTCGATCATTTCACTACCATCTATTGCGCCAACTAAACCACGCAAATGAACATTTTTACCGTCAGCTGAAATAACACTATAGCTGGCAATTGGCACCTGACAGCCACCTTCTAATGCTTTATTCATTGCACGTTCAGTTAATACACGGATACGTGTGGTGTTACACTCAAGTGGAGCTAATAATGCTTTTATAGTATCGTCATTTACTCGACACTCAATACCCACAGCGCCTTGACCATTAGCAGGTAACATTTCTTCAGGCTCTATATATTGTGCAATGCGGTCGCTCATTTTTAAACGAATTAAACCTGCAGAAGCTAGAATGATAGCGTCGTATTGACCTTCATCTAATTTCTTTAAACGAGTGTTTACATTACCGCGTAAATCTCGAATGTCTAAGTCAGGTCTAGTGGCCTTTAATTGGCACTGACGTCGTAGACTGGAGGTGCCAACAATAGCGCCTTTAGGTAAATCGCTAAGATTAGCATAAGTATTTGAAACAAAAGCATCACGAGGATCTTCTCTAGGACAAATTACTTCTAAACCTAAGCCTTCAGGAAAATCAACGGGTACATCTTTCATTGAGTGAACAGCAATGTCAGCTCGTCCTTCAAGCATGGCAACTTCAAGTTCTTTAACGAATAAACCCTTACCACCAACCTTAGCCAAAGGTGTATCTAAAATAATATCGCCTTTAGTTGTCATGGGTACAAGTTCAACGGTAATGTCTTGATGAAAATGTTCTAATTGTGCTTTTACATATTCTGCTTGCCATAAGGCTAAGGCGCTTTTACGTGTTGCTATTCGTACTGTAGTCATATGTCTTGTTCTCAAAAATTGATGCTATTGTGCCGTTAGGGTTACTTCAGTTTCAGCTTGCTTTGTTACTGCTGCCGATAAAAACTGCCAAAACTCATCTCCACCGCGCTTATCTGTCCAAGTATCATCGCTAAATGAAAAATGGTGCCCATTAAATTTAGTTGCAACCCAGATTTCATGTAAAGGTGCTTGCTTATTTATAATGATTTTAGTGCTGTTTTTAAAGGTAAGGGTTAATAAACCGCCAACACCTTCATAGTCTATATCAACACCACATTCCTCAATGGCCTCTTCAACGGCAAGTAATAAATCTTCAGCGATTAAATTGTATTGGCTATCGTTCATTGTCTTTCTTTAGTTGTTTGGGGGATCAGCATGTGAGTATAATACCAATCTACAAAGATAAATATAACAACTAAGTTAAGCACAAAGCTTGATTTAGATAACTTTCATGGTAAAAACTGGTAATCATGCACTCAATTAAACATTTTTCTTTTTTGTTAAGTTGCTTTTTAATGAGCATTATACTTTCGGCTTGTGGTTCTAAAGGTGACTTATATCAAGTTGTTGAACCAACGCTAGAGCAGAGTGCTGAAAGTACGGAGACAGAAGGTTCTCAACAAAAAAATATAGATATCAAAAAGAAGCCTAAATAATGTTAGTAAATTTTTCTAAAATGCATGGCCTAGGTAATGACTTCTTAGTACTCGATAATGTCACGCAAAATGTTTATTTGTCTAATGAACAAATAGCTAAATTAGCGGATAGAAATTTTGGTGTTGGTTTTGACCAGCTTCTAATCGTTGAGCCACCTTATGATCCTGATCTAGATTTTCACTACCGCATCTTTAATGCTGATGGTAGTGAAGTCAATCAATGTGGTAATGGTGCTCGTTGTTTTGCACGCTTTGTACGAATTAAAGGCCTGTGTAACAAAAACAAAATTAAAGTATCTACGGCATCGGGTAAAATGACCCTGTTTATTGAGCGAGATGGCAATGTTTCGGTGACAATGCCAGTGCCTCAGTTTGAACCGGCTAAAATTCCTTTTATTGCTCAAAAAGCAGAAGGGACATACATTATTCGTAGTGAGCTAGAAACAGTGTTGTGTGGGGCAGTATCATTTGGTAACCCACACTGTGTCGTAACGGTAGATAACGTACTTGAAGCGCCTGTTGCGACATTAGGAAAAGAATTGTCATTGCATGAACGTTTTCCTGAGCAAGCTAATGTAGGGTTTATGGAAATTGTTGCGCCAAACCAAATTAAATTACGTGTTTATGAGCGAGGTGCAGCTGAAACTCTCGCTTGTGGTAGTGGTGCTTGTGCTGCTGTCGTGATAGGTCAAATGCAAAATAAATTAAACCGACAAGTAACTGTGGAGCTTCCAGGTGGAAAATTGAGGATTTACTGGAAAGGCCCAGGGCATCCAGTAAAAATGTCAGGCCCTGCGGTACATGTCTTTGATGGACAATTATCCGTATAATATATATTTAGAGTGTTAAGCTCATTTACTTGTTGATAGTTTTATGCAATTGAAACTTCCTGCCTATATAAATGAATTTCTGTAAATTGAATAATGAGAAAGTGTGAAAGATAACGATATGAAAAATGAGCAAACAGTGGCAAGTATTGATGACCTACCTTTGACTGATGAGATGGTAAGTGCTTACTTGCAAGATAACCCCGATTTTTTTAATCGTAATCATAAATTGATGACCGGGTTGAGATTAATAGATAATCAACGCGGTACAGTCTCTTTAGTTGAAAGGCAACAACAGCAACTGAGGCAGCAAGTACATAGCTTGGAAGATGAAATTACTCAATTGATGTCAGTTGCTAGCCATAATGAAAATTTATTTACGCTTTATAGTGACTTGTATTTACGATTACTTGACTGTAAATCAGCAAGTGAATTGCTTGATTGTTTAACTCAAACTACTAAAGAGTTACTTTCTTTATCTGCGTTAAAATTATATTTAACCAAGCCTGTGGAGTTAGCGCACGATAGTTTTACAAATAATGATTGCCAAGGGGTGATGCAGAATCGTTTATCAAATAATGATTACTATTTTGGACGCTTGCAGCAAAGTGAACAACAACTTATTTTTTCTCAAAGCTTTGCAGGTTCAGTCGTTTTGATGAAATTAACACATGATGACAAAGAATTAGGATTTTTAGCAATAAGCAGCGAAGATGCCCATCATTTTGATCCCCGTATGGATACATTATTACTTAATCAATTTAAACGTTTAGTGGCTAAATTACTGCAACAGCATTTAGCTATATAACGACAGGAACATATGAAATTTTATCGGCGCTTAACTGAAGTTAAAGCAGTTAGTTTTGACTTAGATGATACCTTGTATAGTAATAAGCCCATAATGCAGGCTATCGAACAAAAAATGATAGCTTACTTTGCACGTTTGCCTGCTTTAAAAAAAGCTGAGATTAATCAGCAGAGTATATTTGATACAAAATTCTGGTCTCAATTTCGCCGACAAGCCATTTTAAAGCAGCCTGATTTGGTTCATGATGTAGTAAGAGTGCGCTTGGTAACTTACCATTTAGGCTTTTTATCACTTGGCTTAGTAAATGATGTTGCGCAACAACAAGCACAGGCGGCATTAGACCACTTTATTTCATTACGTAGTGACTTCACTATACCTAAAGAAAGTGAAGAGTTATTAGCTAATTTAAGCCAAAAATATCCTCTTATTGCGATTAGTAATGGTAATGTTGATACTAAAACGTTAGGTATATCTCAATATTTTCAACATATTTATCATGCTGGTTGGCAAACAGATGGTCGCTTACTTAAACAAAAACCCGTTACTGATATGTTCATGTTGGCTTGTTCTCATTTAGCATTGCAACCATCACAAATATTGCATGTTGGTGATTGTGGTCGTGCTGATATTGAAGGGGCATTGCGTGCTGGTTGTCAGGCAGCTTGGTTATCTTGTTATGATGTAGGCAAGCCTATTACAGTGCTTCCACATGTAGAATTGAATAATATAGTTCAACTTGAGCTTTTATTATCTAACTAAAAACTCTTTATAAAATTAACAAACATTCGACTTGCTGTACATAAAACCAGTGTTATACTTGCTTGGCTTTATTACAACTTCAGCTTCATAGCTCGTTTCATATTACAGTTCAAAAAGGTTTTCCGCGATGGATGTTTCAGAATTACTCGACTCTTTAAATGATAAACAGCGTGAAGTTGTTGGTGCTCCACAACAAAATATGTTGGTTTTGGCTGGAGCTGGTTCAGGAAAAACAAGAGTATTGGTGCAACGAATTGCTTGGTTAATGCAAGTTGAACAAGCTGCATCTCATTCGATCTTAGCGGTTACTTTTACAAATAAAGCGGCTGCAGAAATGCGTGCTAGAGTTGAGCAGGTTACTGGTGGTAATACCCACGGTATGTGGATTGGTACTTTCCATGGTTTAGCTCACCGTCTATTACGGATGCATTTTCAAGAGGCAAAACTACCACAAGCCTTTCAAGTATTGGATAGTGATGATCAATTACGCTTGATAAAACGCATTGTACGTTCATTAGAATTAGATGAAAAAAAATGGCCTGCGAAACAATTTGTTTGGTATATCAATGGCAAAAAAGATGAAGGGTTACGCCCGCAACATATTGATGCTCAATTTGACCCAAGTGAAGCGTTATTTGTAAAAGTATATAAAGCCTACCAAGACACCTGTGATCGTGCAGGCTTAGTTGATTTTGCGGAGCTCTTACTACGAGCCCATGAACTTTGGCTCAACAATCCTGAACTATTGGCGCATTATCAACAACGTTTTCGTCATATTTTGGTTGATGAATTTCAAGATACTAACGCTATTCAATATGCTTGGCTAACTATGCTAGGAAAAGCGCAATCAAAGGTGATGATTGTTGGTGATGATGATCAGTCTATTTATGGCTGGCGTGGAGCACGAATTGAAAACATTGAGCGTTTTACCAGCGAATATGATGGCGTACATACTATCCGCTTAGAGCAAAACTATCGTTCAACAGCAAATATTTTAAACGCAGCTAACCAATTAATAAGTAATAATAATAATCGATTAGGTAAAGAATTGTGGACGGATGATAAAGCAGGAGAGAAAATATCGATTTACACTGCTTTTAATGAAATAGATGAAGCGCGCTTTATTGCCGGTCGTATTAAGCAATGGCGTGATGATGGCGGTAAACTTGATGAAGTTGCCATTTTATATCGCTCTAATGCGCAATCTCGTTTGATGGAAGAAGCTTTATTACAAGGAAAATTACCGTATCGCATTTATGGTGGTCAGCGCTTTTTTGAACGACAAGAAATTAAAGATGCATTAGCTTATTTACGCATAATTAATAATCGCGATGACGATGCCGCGTTTGAGAGAATTATAAATACTCCGACCCGAGGTATTGGTAACCAAACGGTAGCCTTAGTACGTGATGCAGCGAGAAGTTTGCAGGTGACTTTATGGCAAGCTTGTCAACAACTGTTAAGCACACAACAGCTAAAAGGCCGTAGCGCTAAAACTATTGCAACTTTTATTAACTTGGTCGATCAATTGGAAGATGACTCAACTGACTTAGATTTAGATCAACAAGCCAATTTTGTTATTCAACATTCAGGCTTAAAAGCCATGTATCAAGCAGAGAAAGGTGAACGTGCTGAGCAGCGTATTGAAAACTTGAATGAGTTAGTAACTGCTTGCCAAACCTTTGTCAGTGATCCAGAGTTATTAGAAGAGCAAACACCGCTAACAGCATTTTTAACTCATGCAGCTTTAGAGTCAGGAGAGTCACAAGCAGAAGAGTTTGAGGCAGCGGTACAATTAATGACGATGCACTCGGCTAAAGGTTTAGAATTTCCTTTAGTCTTTATTGCTGGCCTTGAAGAAGGCATGTTTCCTAGTCAACAATCAGTAGAAGAAATAGGTCGTTTAGAAGAAGAAAGACGATTGTGTTATGTTGGTATGACAAGAGCAATGAGTAAATTATATTTATTGCATGCAGAAAGCCGACGTATTTACGGACAAGAAAAGTATCATAAGGCAAGCCGTTTCTTAAAAGAGCTACCTGAAAGTTGTGTGGAAGAAATTCGCATGCAAAACCAAGTATCTCGCCCCAAAAGTGTAGGTAAGTTTTCAAATACATTTACTTTAGAAACATTTGAAAATACAGGGTTTAAGTTAGGTCAGCGGGTTGTTCATGCCAAATTTGGTGAAGGAGTTGTTTTAAACTATGAAGGTAGTGGTGCACAATCTCGAATACAGGTAAATTTTGAAGAAGTTGGCAGTAAATGGTTGGTAGTTGAATATGCCAATTTACAAGCAGTATAAGTTGATTATATAAAAATAAGGCAGTTATTATGGCTCAACGGTTATTAGTAGTAGAAGACAGTAAACCTATTGCAACAGTTATTAAACAGATAGCGCAATCACTTAATTATGAAGTGGTCTTAGCGACATCACTCGCACAGGTTGAGGAAGTTCTGTCAGTCAATAATGACTTTTTTGCTGCGACAGTTGATTATGCTTTACCTGATGCTTTGGATGGAGAAGCGATAGCGTGTGTCCTATCTCACGGTGTTCCTAGCGTTGTAATGACAGGGAAAATGGATGATAACACTCGACAAAAAATTCTGGCTCAGCCTGTTATTGATTATATTCCTAAAGAAAACAGCCAAGCATTTTTATATTTAAAGCGAGTGTTACACTGGCAACAAACAAATAGTAAAAATGCTATTTTAGTGGTTGATGATTCATCTTCTGCTCGTAATCATATTGTTGAGCTATTAAAGCGTCGTAACTTTACGGTTTATACTGCTAATAATGGTATACAAGCGCTAGAAAAGCTTAAACAACATAAAAGCATTAAGATGGTTATAACCGACTTGGAAATGCCAGAAATGGACGGTATAGAATTAACCAATGAAATACGTAAAAAATACTCTCGTGAGTTATTAACTATTATTGGTATTTCAGGCGCCAGTAATGGTATTCATTCTGCAAGGTTTATCAAAAATGGTGCAGATGACTTTTTGCGTAAACCTTTTTGTCCAGAAGAGTTTTACTGTCGAATTACTCAAAATATAGAAAGTTTAAATAATATTGCACAAATTCAGCACGCTGCTAATACTGATTACTTAACAGAGCTCTCTAATCGTCGAGCGTTTTTTGCCAATGCTGAGAAGCGTATTGCAGAATATAGCAAACGAAATATTCATTATTGTTTAGCGGTACTCGATATTGATTACTTTAAAAAAGTAAATGATAACTATGGTCACGATGCGGGCGACCAAGTATTAAAAGTGTTGGCTCTGTATCTGCGAAAACATTTTGGCTCAGGATTAACTGCACGATTAGGAGGAGAAGAATTCTCTATTTTATTACATGGTTTAGATTCTGACCAGTTGTATAATAAATTAGATGACTTTCGCCGTGAAATGTCAATATCAACTCTGCCTTGTGGAGATACTCACATATCAATTACTGTCAGTATTGGTGTGTTATTTGACAGTAGAGAAGCTCTTTCAAAACAAATGAATGAAGCAGATAATGCTCTTTACTTGGCTAAAGATAATGGCCGTAATCAGATTGTTGTTTCAGGTACTGATGTAGAGTAATAACTTGAGTATTAGACCTGAGTTTATGTGCTTTCATAAAATAAAAACTTTTTTATAAATAAAATGAACTTAATCCACTAAAGGTACTCTTACTTAATAGTTATGTTATCCCTTAGTGTTTCATGTTTTTATGCACCTATTTTTATAGGTGCATTTTTTTGCTTAAATTTTAGTTAAAAATAAATTATACGTTTCGCTTTTGAATATTAAAACTCGCTCGAATGGGTAATATGCTCAGCTATTTAATTGTTAATAGCCTATGACACTAGTAATATTTATATAATTTTAATAGAATCACCGTGCTAAAAATGTGCTCTCGTGGTGAAGTGGATATCACGTGGACCTCCGGAGTCTAAGTCGCAGGTTCGATTCCTGCCGAGAGCGCCATTCTTTTATTCTCTAATTTAAACCGCTTTAAAGTCACTTCCTTTGCTATAAGCATAGAATAATAATGTACTTTATTTAAAAAACTGCCTAAAGTAGTAGCAACATGACTCATTTATTATTTTATTGTGATGAACAAACGCTTCCCTTCTTCTTTTCAGACTGTATTTGCTAAACTGATTTGGCTTAATCTTGTTAGTAGTGTTCTATTTTTTAGTATCAATGCTACTGGGCAGAAGCTTTCTAATGAGAACTATCAAATTACCCAAGTTGATGCTGAGCCTTACTTTCAAGTTATCAAACGAACGGGTAAAGTTAATTTTAGGCATATAGTAAACTTATCCTTTAAAACAGCAGGTTTTTTAACAACATTAAATGTTGATGAAGGTGATACTTTTAATGAAAAAGATTTGTTAGCAGCATTAGATACTTCTGAACTCTCTGCGGATATAAATGCTGCTTATGCCCGTTTATTGCAAGCTAAGCGTAATGTTAAACGGATTAAAGTTATGTTGGCAAAAAAATTAAGTTCTCAGCAAGATCTTGATGATGCGTTAACTGCTGTTGATACTACGAGATCAGCATATAGAGTTAAACTATATAATTTAGAAAAGGCAAAGGTATTTGCACCTTTCACTGGTATTGTTATTCAACGCAATACAGATTTAGGAGAATTACAATCACCGGGCCAAACGGCCTTACAAATAGCAAAACTAGATCATAATTTAGTTGTGAGTGTTGCACTGACGAGTGAGGAGATAGGCTTTGTTAAACTGAACCAACAAGTGAAGGTGCATATAGCACGCTTTGGTATAATTGAAGGTGTTATTAGTAAAATCCCAGCAATTTCAAATAGACATAGTCATTTATTTACCATTGAAGTATTACTGCCTGAAACAAGCTTTACTAGGCCACTTATTGTGGGTCAGATCGCGAGAATTATGATTAGTGCCAAAAGTGATGATTTAGTGTATCGCTTACCTATAGAAGCGTTAAATTCTGTTAATGATAAAGGGCAAGCATTAATTGCACTTTATAAAAATAACATGCCAATTCAACGAGCTTTTCCTATCTATAAAATAGATAATGATTTTTTATATTTACAAGCTACTCAAAGTGACCTCCCCCTGCAAGTAATCACCCAAGGGTGGAATAAGTTACCACTTATTTCTACTGAGAAGTAAGTAGATGAAATTACCTAGCTTAGCTATAAAAAATTCACAGTTTACGTTAATCATAACATTGCTTTTAGTATTGGTTGGTATTGTCTCCTATTTAAGTATGCCTCGCAGTGAGGATCCTCAATTTGATATCCCTGTTACGTTAATTGAAGTCATCTATCCAGGGGCTTCTCCACAAGATATTGAAAACTTAGTGGTGGACCCATTAGAAGAAGAGTTTTCAGATATTGAGAATATTAAAAAAATAGAATCACAAATTAAAAATGGCGGAGCTAGAATTGAAGTTTTCTTCCACTATGGCACTGATGCGGAGGCAGCTTATAATAAAGTTAAACTGGCAGTCTCATCAGTTAAACCTTCTTTACCAAGCGGTGTTCAAGATTTATTGGTGATTAAAGCTAGTCCTACAGCGGTTGCTATTATTCAAATGGCACTATGGAGTAACCCAACTGATTATAGGCAAATGGAGTTTTATGCTAAATTATTAGAAAAGCGCTTAGAAGCAATATCTACAGTCAAGAAAGCTGATATATGGGGATATCCTGAGCAAGTTGTGGCTGTGGATCTTGATTTAACTTTATTAAAGCATCATCAAATTTCAATCACACAAGTAAATCAGGTTTTACAAGGGCGAGCCGTTAATATTACCCCTGGATTTGTTGATGCCAATATTAGGCGCTTCAATGTAAAGTCTAGCGGGAATTTTCAACAAATATCTCAACTTGAAGATACTATTATTACTTCTAATGATGACTTCTCTTTGAGGTTGAAAGATGTTGCTAAGGTGGGCTTCTCTAGTCGAAGTCCAAACTATTTGGCTTATTATGAGAATAACCCTGTTATATTTATTACTGCTGAACAACGAAATAGCACTAATATTTTTGATGTAACTAAAGCTATTCAAAACGAAATTGAATTATTTAAAAAAACACTGCCCACATCAATAAAAATGGAAATGCTGTTTAAACAGGCTGACAGTGTTAATGTTCGGGTAAATGGTTTTTTTGATAACCTTTGGCAAGGATTACTACTTGTAGGTGTTTTATCTCTGCTGTTTTTAGGAGTTCGCGAATCGATTGTTGTAATGTCGGTTATTCCATTGTCTTTTCTGATTGCTATTGGCCTACTAGACTTTGCCGGCTTTGGCTTACAGCAAATGTCTATTGTTGGCTTGATACTAGCGTTGGGTTTATTAGTGGATGACGCTATTGTTGTGACTGAAAGTATTCACAGAGAGAATAAAATAGTTGGTGGAGGCTCTAGTGCTGCTCTTTCGGGAACCAAAAAAGTGGCTTGGGCATCGATAAGTGGCACCATTACCACTATTTTAGCTTTCTTGCCTATGTTGATGTTAAAAAGTGACACAGGTGATTTTATCCGCTCAATGCCAATAACTGTGGTGTTAGTTTTATTAACTTCTTTACTATTGTCCTTAACATTACTACCGCTATTATCAAGTAAAGTATTTACTAAAAAAACCTCAAGCGCCAAGACATTACAACATTATATAAATAACTTTGCTGAAACGAGTTATATAAATAGCTTGGCAAGATTATTCAAAATTAGGTGGTTAGTAATTATCTTAGCAGGCATAGCGTTAGTCGCTATGCTATCGTTTTTTAATAACGTTGGCGTTAGCTTATTTCCTAAAGCAGAAAAGCCTATGTTATTAATTGATGTCGAAACTCCACCTAATTCTTCATTGAACTATACCAACGATGTAATGCAGGATATGACCGTTTTTATTAAAGAGCAAAGCACTGTTGATAAAGTTGGGCTGAATGTTGGAAGTTCTAATCCGCGTATTTACTATAATGAAATACCTAAACGCGGAGTGGAAAAATACGGTCAAATCTTGGTTGTTTTAAGTGAATTCAACCCTGAAAAAATGTCAACATTAGTGGCAAATTTACGCAATGAATTTGATCAATGGCAGCAGGCAAAAATAACGGTGATTTCTGAATTGTTTTTGGGTTTTACAACGAGAGCATTAAGGTGCTTACTA
>CAXIBS010000028.1:0-19378 GCA_964022585.1 uncultured Colwellia sp. | reverse complement strand
GTAGTTAATTCTGAGAAGTCTTTATTTAGTTTATTTTCATATAAGGAAAAGCGACGGGCTAAATAATTAGATAACATAAAAGAGAGTGCAACAAAAAATAATGTCACAAATAAGCTGAGTCCTAATATTTTTAAGAATTCATTTTTATTCTGTTGGTCGAGGTATTTTTCTCTTTCAGTAAGGTAACTTTCTATTTCGCTTATATAAGATCCGGTTCCAATAGCCCATTGCCAGTCGGGTAAGCCTTTTATAAAGCTGATTTTTTCTGCTGGTTGTCCAGTGCTCGGCATTAAAGGACTGTTATAATAAAAAAAACCTTCACTTTGTTTAGCTATTTTTATTATTTCTTCGACGATTGAAATACCTTCTTGATTGAACGTATCCATATTGTTAGTACCAACATACTCTTTATTGTAGTGAGACAGGGTATTTCCTTGGTAATCAACTACAAAAATATAACCATTTTTACCATAGCGAATATTCTCAATTCGTTTTAATAAGCGTGCTTTGATGTCGTTTTCTACATCAACAACATACTCTCCTGTTCCAATAAACCAGTCATACGGTTTAAAATACTTACCAAAACCTATTTTTTCAAATTCTTCATTTTTATTTTGAGGTTTGACAAACCACCAATGATAAAAGCTTTCTCCTGCTTTTTTAACTAATCGTCCCATATCACGGACTATATAGTTACCTCGAGTATCTTGAAAATTCCATAAAGAAGTACCTTCTAATCTAGGTACCACAGGATGCATAACATTCTCACCAGTGGTTTTATAAATAAAATAATAGCCTCTGCCTTGATTAAAACGAATGTTTCTTAAAGCATCTGTGATTAATTCAGTGACCTTGGCTTCAGGTAAATTTTTGTTTTGCTGATATATGGTGTTTGCAATATTATGAGCTTGATATATGCGCTCTTTAATCTCTTTTTTTAATGTGGTTTCAGTATTACTTTTTTCGTAGATTATTTGTTGATATAGGTGATTAATCTGTGCTTTTATTGCTTCTTTTTCTGTTTCAATGTAGTTTTTATGGAACGTAGCAATATTATTGTCAAGCTTAGCTTTATTGTCAGTAATCACAATGAAATTAACCAAAACAGCAAAAGCAACTACGATAATCGGAGGTATTATTTTAATCAGTCGCAGCAGTTTAAAGTCTTGGGCTATGTGCATCAGTAAGTAATCCTAAATAGACGAATAACAACTATTTACTATAATTTAAAAATAAAAGTGCTCTTCATTAAGCAATGTCATCCCATAAAATTATGGTTAATGTGGATAACTCTTCCACAGAAACCCTGTTTACTGACGATAAACTTTTCATCAAGAATGATTACATTTAACTCATTAGATAAAAGTTTTATCATTCCATATATTAAATTAATTACCGTATCATTAAATAAATAAAAATCAATGACCTATATCAAATAAATGATATTTCTGTAGTTACAAATACTAATAAAATCTTTTAGAGCTTTCTTACATTAGTATAAATAAACTGTAATAAGGTTTAGTAGCTAATAGATCACTCATTTATGAATATAATGATAGCTATGATGCTAATGATAGCAAGTTAGGATGAATAGTAGCTTTAACTAAAATGTTTAATGGCAGCTTTGATTAACATAAAGTGTGACAGACTATGAATAAGTGCTAATTACCGTTTTATATACTTTTTATTATGCTTTTGTCATAAAAGTGTCATTTTTGATCTGCACAATAGTACAATTGAAAAAGCAAACGTAATAACAATTATATTTAGATTATTTAAGGCGCATGTATGAGTGGATACATTTTAGTTGTTGAAGATGAAACGCCGATCAGGGAAATGATCACTTTCGTATTAGAGCAAAATGGTTTTAATTCTGTTGAGGCTATTGATATAAAACAAGCTAAGGAAAAGATTGTTGAACCTTATCCTGATTTGATTCTACTCGACTGGATGCTACCAGGAGGCAGTGGCGTTAAGCTTGCCAAAGAATTAAAACAAAATGAATATAGCCGCAACATTCCTATTATTATGCTAACAGCTCGTGCTGACGAAGATGATAAAGTGAAAGGGCTTGATGCCGGTGTAGATGATTATGTTACTAAGCCTTTTTCGCCAAAAGAGCTTATTGCTCGTATTAAAGCCGTTATTCGTCGTGTTTCACCAACTTCATTATCAGAAAAAGTTGAATTTCATGGCTTGAAATTAGATCCTGTTGCACATCAGGTTATGATCAATGATGAATCCTTAGATTTAGGACCGACAGAGTTTCGTTTATTACACTTTTTCATGACCCATACGGAACGAGTTTATTCTCGCGAACAACTGCTTGATAATGTTTGGGGCACTAACGTTTACGTTGAAGATAGAACTGTTGATGTGCATATTAGACGTTTAAGAAAGGCTATTTCGGGTGCTGGACATGAAGAGTTTATTCAAACGGTTCGCGGTGCTGGCTATCGCTTTTCAGGAAAGTTAACGGGCAAAGTTAAAAAGCAAGCTTGATAGTAAGTAATGGCACTAAATTGAACATAAAATAGTATATATAATGGACATACCTACTTCGAATAAGCAAGAACACCGTTTTCATTCGGGAATTGAAGCATTACCAGATGCAGCGTTAATTTTATCCCCTGAACTAGTCATTCTTTCTGGAAATAAAAAAGCACAGCGTTTACTTGGTGTTCGCTTTCCTGAAGATGTTGGAAAAAATATCGAGCAACTAATCGTTGATTCAGAATTTTCAGATTACCTTCAACAAGGTAAGTTCGAGTCACCTTGCTCAATTACATCTCCTATTAATGATGAGTTACAGTTAGAAATTTCTGTGATGTCGTTCGGTGGTGAGCAAGTTATTCTTATGTCTAGAGCGATTGCTAAATATCATCGCTTAAAGAAAATGCGACGGGAGTTTGTAGCGAATGTTTCCCATGAATTAAAAACGCCTCTAACCGTTGTACGTGGCTATGTGGAAATGATCCAAGAAACGGATCACGCTTTAGATCCCCATTGGAAAAAAGTGTTTACTACTATTGAAGGTCAAGTATCTCGAATGGAGCGATTAGTTGAGCAACTGTTGAGTTTATCAAAAGTTGAAAATAATCGTGGTGACGATGATATGAAGCAAGTTGATATGCCTTCTTTAGTTGAAAATCTTGTTGAAGATGCTCGATGGCTTAATCAGGGTAAACAACATGAGCTCAGAACTGATATTATGCAGGGGGTTGGCGTTTTTGGAATTGAAACTGAGCTTAAAAGTGCTTGTGCAAATTTAATTTCAAATGCGATTGCTTATACACCGACTAACGGCATTATTGATGTGAGTTGGAAATATAATGGTGATAAAGTTATTTTTAGCGTTAAAGATAATGGTGATGGAATTAAAGCCGATCAACTTAACAGGTTAACAGAGCGTTTTTATCGAGTAGATAAATCACGCTCTCGTGATACCGGTGGATCAGGGCTTGGGTTGGCAATTGTTAAACATGTACTTTTACATCACAAAGCTGAATTAGTAATCACCAGTGAATGGGGACAGGGTAGTGAGTTTGCAATTCATTTTGATGAAGGTTTAGCTTGTTAAATGTTGCAAACTAAAACATACCCTATCTATTCATTATAATGACTTAGTTACATCTACCATAAGGTCGTCAGCGATATTTTCTAAAGCACTAACTAAGTCATAGAGGTTATCGTTTTTCAAAGCAACCTGAACTTCTGCTTTAAACATAAGCTGTCCCGTATGTGGGGCACTAGATTGTTCACTAACCAATTTGATTAAGTTACCACCTTGATGATGAATAACAGATGAAACTTCTTGAATGATATCGACTCTATCATTTGCCGTTAACTCCAATACTAAATTAGTACTTGAAGGAGTAGAGCTTGGCTCTGCTAATTCAATCTGACAGCTTAAGCCATCTATTTTTTTTAAAGCAGCGGTTAGAGCTTCTGTATTTTCCTTGTCTACAGTTACTTCAATTACACCAGCAAAAAAAGTTGCTAAATGGTGTAAGCTGCTCATTTGCCAATTACCTTTATGCTGGCTAACAACTTTAGATAAAGAGTCAACAATGCCTGTTTTATCAGGGCCAATACAAGAAATAACAAGATGATTCATATGATTTCCTCAATTACGGTAAATGTGTGGTGAATATTTTTTAATGATCAGTGTAAGGTGATTTTAAGCCATTCGAGATAGCTGGCTAAGTTCTTTATTTAGCTGTTCACTATCCCCTAAGTTCAATTCAATTAAACGACGTAAACAAGTTACGCTATCAATATCAATAGCATTACACTGAAGGCCTGTTTCATCGTCGTGTTCATGAACAACAGCAATATGCATTGAAACGTCTAACTCTTCGCCTGATAGGGAAAACTGTAAAGTACCTAATTTTCCTTTTAATGATTGCTCTGAATTCACCGCGGTGATTAAAGCACCATTAAGGGATATATCATGGATAGATACAGGATAAGTATTATCTTCAATTATTAGCTCTGCTTCGATTGAAAATAATATACGGGTAAATAATCGCCTATTCTCCATTAAATGTGCCTATTAGGATTGATCGTTGATAAAACATGCCTTTAGCATAGACTGGTTTTTATCTAAATGGTATAGAAAAAGCTTGTTCTAAAGTAATATTTGTAACTTTTTATAATTACTTAACTTTAAATTTTGGTAGGTTTTTGAAGGGATTGTTAATTATTCAACACAAACGTTTTATTACGCTTGTGTTGAACTTATTTAATTGGCCTTTTAGCCTATTTTTTTGTACTTAATTCTATGTGGCTCAGTTGCTGCTGGGCCTAATGTTTTCTTCAACCATGCTTCATAATCTGTAAAGTTACCTTCATAGAAGTTGATTTGACCTTCATCACGATAATCTAGAATATGAGTTGCAATGCGATCTAAGAACCAACGGTCATGAGAAATAACCATGGCACAACCAGGGAACTCTAATATTGCTTCTTCAAGTGCACGTAAGGTTTCAACATCAAGGTCATTGGTTGGCTCATCGAGTAGTAATACATTACCACCTGTTTGTACTAGCTTGGCTAAATGCACACGGTTACGTTCACCACCAGATAACTCACCAATGATCTTTTGTTGATCATTGCCTTTAAAGTTAAAACGTGAGCAATAAGCGCGGCTAGGAATTTCAAAGTTGCCGATTTGTAAAATGTCATGGCCTTGAGAAATTTCTTGGTATACAGTTTTGCTGTCATCCATGTCATCACGGAATTGGTCAACACTGGCAAGTTTAACGGTATCACCTAGTTCAACATTACCAGAATCAGGTTGTTCAGCACCTGACATCATTTTAAACAGTGTTGATTTACCTGCGCCGTTCGCGCCGATAATACCAACAATAGCGCCTTTAGGAACACTAAAGCTTAAATCATCAATTAACACTCTATCGCCAAATGACTTAGTTAGGTTATTAACATCTAATACTTTATCACCTAGGCGTGGCCCAGGTGGAATGTAAAGCTCATTGGTTTCATTACGTTTTTGATGATCTTGACTATTAAGCTCTTCAAAGCGAGCCATACGGGCCTTACTTTTTGATTGGCGCGCTTTTGGATTTGAACGTACCCACTCAAGTTCTTGCTTGATAGTTCGTTGCAAAGCATTTTCACTTTTGCTTTCTTGCTCAAGACGGGCATCTTTTTGTTCTAACCATGAAGAATAGTTACCTTCATAAGGAATACCGTGGCCTCTATCAAGCTCAAGAATCCAACCAGCTACATTATCTAAGAAATATCTATCATGGGTGATAGCTACCACAGTGCCAGAATAATCATGTAAGAAGCGCTCTAACCATGCAACAGATTCAGCATCTAAATGGTTAGTTGGTTCATCAAGTAATAACATGTCTGGTTTTTCGAGTAATAAGCGACAAAGTGCGACACGACGACGTTCACCACCACTTAATACTGAAATCTTTTGATCCCATTCTGGTAAGCGTAGTGCATCAGCAGCACGCTCAAGCACGTTATCAAGATTATGACCGTCTTGTGCGTTGATGATATCTTCAAGCTCACCTTGCTCTTTTGCTAATTTATCAAAATCAGCACCTTCTTCGGCATATTCGTTATAAACTTGGTCTAAACGCGCCATGGCATTTTTAACTTCAGAAACGGCTTCTTCAACGGCTTCGCGTACTGTTTGATTTTCATCAAGCTGAGGTTCTTGTGGCAAATAACCAACTTTAGTACCGGCTAACGCAACAGCATCACCTTCAAATTCTTTATCAACGCCGGCCATTATGCGTAAAAGTGTTGACTTACCTGAGCCATTTAAGCCTAAAACACCTATTTTAGCGCCAGGGAAAAATGAAAGAGAAATATCTTTTAAAATAGTGCGCTTTGGTGGAACTACTTTAGAAACTCTATTCATCGACATGATGAATTTATCGGGTAGTGGCTGAGCCATGTAGATACCTTTTTATTGTGGGAATTGTAATGGCGATATTTTAGGTTAAAGGGGCAAGGCAAGCAAATTTGATTATAGGGAGAGTATTCTTATTTTGAATAAACGCTTTATATTAATAGTAAATTGTAGTGTCTAGTGAAGATGACAATGAAAAGAAGACAACTTATGATAGATATTCTACTTACTCGTTTAGAGATAGGTCTTTAATGAAACCGCTTTTGTTAACTTTTATTATGCTGTTGTCTTTTACTGTACAAAGTAATGAGACTGAACTGAACGTAGTAACGGAAAATTGGCCTCCATTTATAATAGAAGGAGAGGAGATTACAGGGAAAGTCACTCAGAATATAAGAGAGATTTTATCCTACACTGATATTTCCTACACCTTAGATATTTATCCTTGGGCAAGAAGTTTTCATTTAGCGACAACTAAGCCGAATACGCTCATTTATTCTATTTACAGAACTAAGCAGCGAGAATCAAAGTTTCATTGGTTTTGCCCTCTCTATAAATCTACACCAATTCATGTTTATAAATTGGCATCGAACGATATTGATATCGACTCTTTTGAAGCATTGAAAAAGGGCATTGTAGGAATAATGCGTGGCGATAATAGCCATAGTTACTTTTTACAAAAAGGGTTTCAAGAAGGTGTTAATTTAGATTTATCAGCTAATGAAAGTACAAATATTAGAAAGCTAATTAAAGGTAGGGTTGATGTTGTGGTTCAGTCTAAAGAATCATTTGTGTATCGCTTAGGATTACTTGGAATAAATGATTTGGAGATAGTGTCAGGCATTGCTATTGCGCAAGCTGAAAATGCTGAACATTGTATGGCACTAAGTCTTGGAACTCAGCCTAAAGTGATTGAAAAAATAAGAGAGGGGTTCAAACAATGGCAAAACTTTAATAAAAAATAAAGTATTTGTATTTGACCCCATCTATTTTTGGTGGCTATCTGAAATAGCTAGATAATACCATAAGTTAGATTATTGATTAGCCGCATGTATCTCATGAGAAAGTGAAGTCAGTATGTTAATAACTTCTGCACTGGCACTTTCCATTTGTGATAAGTCTTGTACCGTTTGTGACATATCTCCAGATTGCATTGCTTTTAATGCATGTAATCCATAGTTGTGTACTTGAGCATGTGGCGCATCAAGTTGCTTAAATGAACTATAATTTGAATACTTCTCAGCACCACCACCAGTAAAGTACCATTTACCTAAACGACAATTATGATGATCAGCAAAATCATCTAATGATTTATCAGACATGCCTAATATGACTTGGTATACCTCTAGCTTCCAAACAACATGATCCATTTTAACTGTTTGAATAAAGGCGTCGGCAGTTGAATGAGTAATAACGGAATACATTTTTTGAGAAACTGAAACAATATTGTCAGCAGTACTTTCTATCGTTGTTGTACTATCGCTTATTTCGCTACTTTTTACTCCAACTTGGTGTATTCCTTCAATGACCTGTTCCATCTGTTGATTGACTTGTTCAATCAAGTTAGAAATTTCATTTGATGCCTCTGCTGAGCGTTGCGCTAGCGTTCTTACTTCGTCAGCAACTACGGCAAAACCTCGACCTTGCTCACCAGCTCGCGCTGCTTCAATAGCAGCATTTAAAGCCAATAAATTAGTTTGATCAGAAATACCTTTTATTATGTTCACAAAATCATTAATACCAGCAGTTGCTGACTTTAAATTATCAACAGATGTTGATGCCTCTTGACTATCATTGCTTATTTTTGCTGTAGCGACAGTTGTTGACGCAAGCATGGTTAGAATTTCGGTAAAGAGTTCTTGTGATGATTGGAAGCCGTCTCGGTGGTTTATTAACTCCGAAGAGGAAGCTGCAAGTTCTTCTCTAATATTATTGACTAAATCAGATGAGTTTAATAATAAGCTATTTATCTCTTCTTGATGGCGATAGCGCTCAGTGTTGTTTGCCATATCTTGCGCTAACTGTTGTCCTTCTAAGTTAGCATTTTGCACTTCTGATTCCAATGATATAACTTGTTGCTTTAATTGCTGATTTTCTAATTTTAATGCAGCAAATTCTTCTTTACTAGGGCGACCAAACATAAAATAAATACCTTACAACAACCAATTAACAGGTTAAAAATATTCGCTAATTATAACGAAAGCATTGTATTTAACAAATGGTATTTATAAATAGGGTAATTACTTTGATGTAAATCATAGGGTTACTTCTAGTTGATTATTATTTCATCTCCAGAAGTTAAGCCAGAAACCACGGTGACCATGCCAGATTTTTCTTTGCCTAATCTAACAAAGCGACGTTGTGCTTCTCCATCAATATTAAGCCAAACAAAATCTAACTGTCCTACATGAGAAATACTGTTTGTTGGGATGGTTAATGCAGTTTTATTACCAGCCGGAATTAGCACGCGTGCATACATACCAGGTAATAAACTTTCATGATAATCTATGTGAACTTTGACTAAAAAACTACGTGAAGCCGTATTAGCAGCAGGAACAATTTCTTCTATTTTACCTATAATTGTTCTATTAATATTTGGCAATTCAACTTCTATTGTTTGTCCGTTAATTAATGTCAGTGCAAGTTGCTCGCGTACCTGTGCCTCAACACGTAATGATAAGGGGTTATATAAAGATAATAGTTTTACTCCTGGCTGTGCGGTGTCACCTGGCTCAGCAAAACGATCAACAATACGTCCACTAATTGGTGCGATTAACTGGGCATAGCTTAATGTAGTTTTTGCTTGCGCAAGAGCTTGCTTTGTTGCAGTCAATTCAGCTTGCAAAGTATGATAAATTGCACGATTTTTATCTAATTCAAATTCAGAGATTAATTTTTCTTTAAAGAGTTTAATTGAGCGTTCAAGGTTTTGCTGTGCTTCTTTAAATCGTGCTTGCATAGCGTTAATATTTTGTTGAGCTTGCAACATTTGTGATTGTAAATCGCTCTGTTCTAGTTGTACTAAAAGGTCACCTTTCTTTACCATATCGCTGGATCTAACATTTATATGCTCTATGCGCGCTAACACTCTAGAAGAAATAATAGTGGCTTGTTTGGCTACTATGCTAGCGGAAACAGGTTCGAAAAAAGGAATGTTTTTCGGGACTAATGTATAAGTGCTGTGGCGATCAATTGTTGATGAATTTTTTTCATTATTTATTGTTGGTGATACTTTTTCATCAAATACGCCTGCAAGCCATGCCACCATCACAAGGAGAATGGTTAAGGCTAATACAGGTATAAATATTTTTTGTATATTGCTTTTATCTGCTTTTGTATGAGTCATTACTATGCCTGTATCTTATTTACTTTATTTATAGAATCATTGCTTATATTACTCTTCTCTAACTTACTCGTTTTATTTGATTCTTCATTGTCAAAAATGAGTAGGTAAACAATGGGAACAACAAGTAGTGTAAAAATAGTTGAAGAAATAATGCCAAAAATTATGGCTATCGCTAAACCACTAAAAACGGGGTCAAGGGTAATAATTAAATTGCCTAATAAGGTTGTTCCAGCAGTTAATAAAACGGGTCTCATTCTTACTGCGCCGGCTTGAATTAACGCTTCTTTAATTGGCTCACCTCTTTCACGTGCCTGAGTAATAAATTCGATCAATATTAATGAATTTCTAACTACTATGCCGGCTAATGCAATCATGCCTATCATAGCGGTTGCAGTAAATAATACGGGATCCGGAGCATTAGCTATTTCGCGCTCACCAAATTGATTGAGTAAAAAGAATCCAGGCATAATGCCAATAACAGTTAAGGGAATGGCTGACATGATAATGCCTGATAATGCAGCTGAACCTGTTTGTAGTCTAAGGACTAGAAAAATTGCAGTGAGTGCAAAGGCAAATGCTATACCCATATCAATAAATACACGTAAGGTAATACTCCATTCACCTTCGCCACTCCATGATAAGCTGATATTGTCAGGTAGTTGCCATAATTGGCCGCCACCACTTTCTAAAAAGGTGCGATTTTGCCAATTGTTTTGCTTTATAATTTTATTATTACTTGTACTGCCATTGCTCTCGATATTTTGTAAATCACTACTTACATCAGCAATCACAGCAGCGGGTGTTCTACCTGAAATATCTGCCGTTACATAAACAATTGGTTTTAAATCTTTATGGAAAATTGGTTTTTCATTGAGTTGTTGCTCATACTCCCCTAGCTCACCTAAATAAACGAGTGGTTGTGGCGCAATATCAATTCCTTGTGGAGTACTGCTTTGTACAATGCCTGCTTGTCCCTTAACTGTTAAACGATTAAAGTCAGCAAGATTTTCTCGTTGCTGGATAGGAAGTTTCACGTTTATTGCTAGTGGAGTTGCTTCATTATCTAGGTGTAAATACCCAGCAACTTTACCTGTATTAGCCACTGCTATTACTTGATTGATGTCTGTGGTAGATATACCCGATAAAGCAGCTTTTACTTTATCAGTTATGAAACGAAACTTTGCCTGTTCATCGCCAACACTAGAATCTACTTCTACAACATGAGGTTCTTGTTTCAACCTTTGCTCAACAATTTTGGCTGCTTTTCTTAAGTCATCGTATTGCGTATATTCATCACCATAAAGTTCGGCCACTAAGGTGCTAAGCACAGGAGGGCCCGGTGGAACTTCAACAACTTTTATATTTATACCATGGGTATTAAGTGCAGATAGTTGCTCTCTGAGTCTTAATACGATGGCATGAGACTGATGCTCGCGTGCTGTTTTATCAAGTAAAATCACACGTAAATCAGCCATGTAAGGTGCTTGTCGTTGATAATGCTGACGAACCATGCCATTAAAATCAATAGGGGATGATGTTCCTACATAGCTAGCTATCGCTTTAATCTCAGGTAATTTCTGTGCTGTGTGAGATACTTTTTTTGCTATAGCTGCCGTTTGCTCTAATGTTGAGTTTTCTGGCATATCAACAATAACTTGAATCTCATTTTTATTATCAAAAGGTAGCAATTTTAGTGGTACTAAGCGCATTACAGGGAGCATAGCGGCGACAATAAATAGTAGTAATACCGCCCAAAGTACAACTTTACCTTTTGTTTTATTATCTAATAGTGGCGTGAGTATGCGGCGGTAAAATTTACTGAAGCCTTGGTTTTGTTCAGCGTGTTCATTGCTCTGGTTGAGTTCTGTTACTGGGTTGGGCTTAATCACTTTTGATGCTAACCAAGGTGTGACTAAAAAAGCGACTAAAGTAGAGCTGAGTACACTAAGAGGAACATTAAATGCCATAGGAGCCATATAAGGCCCCATCATTCCTGTTATATAAGCTAGTGGAATAAAAGCCAGAATAATTGTTAAGGTTGACATTAACAATGGGACTCTAATTTCATTGACAGCAGCTACTATTTTATCTTTTAAAGAACCCCGTTTTTTTTTTAAATAACGTTCTATATTGTCAACACCGGTAATGGGGTCGTCAACTAGTAAACCTAGGGATAAAATAAGCGCAAATAAAGTAACACGGTTAATGGTGTAACCAAAAGCTAAGTCTAATGATAGGGTAATACCGTAACAAATAGGCACAGCCAGACCTACGACAATGGCAGAACGCCATCCTAAAAAAACGGCAATAAATACAACAACGGTAAAGACTGCAAAAGCTAAACTAGTGGTGAGATTATTTACTTTTTCATTCGCTGTTTCACCATAATCACGTAATACTTCAATATGAACATTTTGTGGAAAAATGGAATGCTTTAATGAGGCTACTCTATCGTGTACGGCTTGTGCTACCGTAACAGCATTACTTCCAGGCTGTTTTGCTATGCTAATAGTAACCATTGGATGATCGCCATTATTCTTTAAATAGTGCTGTTGCTGATGGCCGTTAGCAAAATCAATCCAAGTATAATTATTTTGTTCAGCTGGGCCGTCAGTTATTTCAGCGATATCTTTTAGCAAAGTAGCAATACCATTAATCACACTAACAGGAGTATTTTTTAAGGTTTCTATATCACGAAAGACATCGCCACTTTCCAGACGAAAAGATTGATTTTCTAAGGTAAGGTTACCGTGAATTTGTAAACTGTTAGAAGCGTTAATTGCAGCTAAAACATCCGCAATAACAACGGATCTTGCACTCATTCTTTCTGGGTTGATGTTTACCTGTATTTCTCTTGAACGCCCACCGACTATATTAACTTCGCTAGTACTTTCTATCGCTTGTAAAAATGTTGATACTTCTTCAGCTAAACGTCGTAATCCAAAATCATCTATTACTTTACTGTCACTACTCCACAAACCAAGCATAATAATAGGAACATCATCTACTTCTATTGGTTTAACGCGCCAATTAGTGACAATGGCGGGGATTTTATCCGTATTTGAGTGAAGTTTATTATAAGTATTTAATAAAGCTCTTTCACGATTTTCACCTACGTGGAACCTTAACGTTACGACTGTTTGGCTATTATTGGTAACTGAATATACATGCTCAACACCAGTTACCTGTGATAACAGCTTTTCTAAAGGTGTGGTGACTAAGCGCTCTACTTGTTGTGCATTAACGCCATCTGCGCTAACCATAACATCAATCATAGGAACCACAATTTGTGGCTCTTCTTCTCTTGGTGTGTAATTAAGTGCCATCAATCCTGATAGCATTGATAGAACTAAAATAATAAAGGGGAGTTTGCTTGATAGAATGCTGCTAATTAATTTTGCAGTAAAGTTAGTTGAAGTCTGCATAACTAGCTAATAGCCCTTTTAAAATTGCATTGAGTGTTTATTTAGTTTTAACAATCAAAAACTTAATTAAAGGGAAGTAAACTAAATATCTTCACAAAACTGCTGTTGTAAAACTTCTAATAAGTATTGTATTTTTTGATTAGCAATTCGATAGTAAATTGTTTGTGATTCACGTCTCGTTGCCACAATTTCGCTTTCTCTTAACTTTGCAAGGTGCTGTGAAAGCGCTGATTGTGATAGGTCTACCTGATCGTTTAAATCACCAACAGTCATCTCTTGATTTGCTAAAGAGCATAAGATTATTAAACGGTAAGGATTAGCTAATTGCTTCAAAATAACAGAAACATATTGAGCATTTTTTAAAAGTTCAGTTTTATCGTTTGTCATAAATATCTCAGAGTGGACATTGATATTTTATTTTACTATTGAACTTTATTTTAGTAAAGGCTAATATATTACTTAAGTAAATGTTAAATTAGTTTTATCTAAATTACAAGGTAGATAAACTAATATTTATAAAATTCAATATTAGGAGAATATAGTATGAGTGTTAATGAAGCGCTTCGTCTTATTGCAGGTATTATGATTTTAATTTCGTTATTACTTACGCAATTTCATTCACCAAACTGGATGTGGTTTACTGCTTTTATTGGTGTGAACTTATTGCAGTCTTCATTTTCTAAATGGTGTTTAATGATGACTATACTAAAAAAACTTGGTTTAAAAGATGGGCAGGCTAGCTGCAATAGTTAGAAAGTGAGATATTTTACTTCTTACATAAATGAGTTACGCAAAATAATATTTATTACATAAGGAATTAGGATGTTAAAAACAATACCTGAAGTGATTGCTAAAGCCAGAGAGTCTCTTAATACAATAACCGCAGAAGATGCTGCGATTAAATGTAAGGCTGAAAATGGTTTGATTATTGATGTTAGAGAACCAGCAGAATTTGCTGAAAAAGCAGGTGAAAATACCGTTAACATTCCTCGTGGTTTGTTAGAAATGAAAATGTTGAAAATGCATCCAGATGAAAATTTATCTATTTTTATTCATTGTGCAACAGGTGCTAGAGCTACTTTTGCCGCTGAGCAATTAAAGCGCGTAGGTTACAAAAATGTTTGGGTAGTTACGTCTATGCTAGATGATGTTTGTTGTGTCTGCTAATAAACGATTTTTAATTGGCTAATTACATTAATAAATAAAAATAATGATAACGAAGTCATCATGCTAAATGAGCCGACTTCGTTACTTGTATTATTTTTCTTGTTTACACCCAAGTAGGAACTGAATCAGCGCTGATAACTTCTTCATACGTTGGACGTGCTCTTACAATGGCAAACTCATTATCTTTTACCATAACTTCTGGTGCTAACATTCTGGTGTTGTAGGTCGAAGCCATTACTGCGCCATAAGCGCCACAACTCATAATAGCAATTAAATCTCCTGACGCTGACTCATTTACTTCACGATTTTTAGAAAAAGTATCACCAGTTTCACAAACAGGGCCTACTACATCATAAATTTTCTGCTGGGTATTAGAAGTATTTACAGCAAGTATTTCATGATGAGCATCATACATACTAGGACGAATTAAATCATTCATACCTGCATCTAACATTAAAAACTGGCGCTCTTCACCTGTTTTAACTAAGACTACACTAGAGACTAAAATCCCAGCATTTCCTAATAACGAACGACCCGGTTCAATAACTATTTTACAGTTTAAATGTCCTAATTGCGCTTTTGCTATTGCTGCATATTCTTGTTTTGAAGGGATCACTTCATCACTATAGGTAATACCTAACCCGCCACCAATATCGATAACACTAATGTCATGTCCATCAGTTTTTAGATCTGCTACTAATTGGGCAATACGTTGGTAAGCTTCTTCAAAAGGCGCAAGCTGGGTTAATTGTGAGCCAATATGTACATCAACACCTTGCACTTTTATATTAGGTAATTCAGCTGCTCGATTATAAGCTATACGGGCTTTACTGATTGGTACGCCAAATTTATTTTCAGCTTTTCCTGTTGATATTTTTGCATGAGTATTTGCACATACATCAGGATTAATACGAAATGCAATGGCAGCAGTTGTATTTAATCGTGTGGCAACTTGGCTAATAAGTTCAAGTTCAGGCTCAGATTCAACATTAAATTGGAAAATTCCTTGAGTTAACGCATAGGCTATTTCTGATTCAACTTTAGCAACGCCAGAGTAAACTATTTTATTGGCAGGAATTCCAGCAGCGCGAGCACGGCGAATTTCACCTTCAGAGACAACATCAGCCCCAGAGCCTAATTTTGCTAGCGTAGATAACACTGCTTGGTTTCCATTTGCTTTTACGGCATAACAAATTATTGCATCTTGGTCGTCAAATGCCTGTTGATAATCTTGGAAATTTTGAGTAATTGCAGTATTTGAATAACAGTAAAACGGTGTACTTACTTCTTTTGCAATATCGCTAATTGCCACGTTTTCAGCAAACATTTCACTGTTAACGTACGGAAAATACTTTTGAATTGTCATGTGCTTTATCTTTATTTACATATTGATCTCGTTAAGTGTGAACAATTTATTCTAATATTTAATGCTATTCAATATAAATAGCATTAAATATTTGTATTTAGCCTAATAAGGCTAAAGCACTTTGAAGTTTATCTATTAATTCTGGATTAGTTAACTGTTGCTTTTCAACATCAAAGTTGTCGTAGAAGCTTGGAATAGATAGGCTTGCTTTAACATCACCAGCGAAGTTAGGCGTTGCTGCTGAGGCTGCTGCTAATACAGTTGCTGCACCACGAGGGCCTGGAGAGGTAGATAATAATACCATAGGTTTATTTTGATAAAGCTCTCTGTTAATTCTGGAAACCCAGTCGAAAAGATTTTTATAAGCAGAAGTGTAATATCCGTTGTGCTCAGCAAACGAGATAATAATTGCATCTGCTTGACCTAATTTAGCTAAAAAGTCTTGTGCTAATTGAGGTTGTCCTAACTCTGCTTCTCTGTCTTCACTAAACAGTGGTAGTTCATAGTCGTTTATATTTAAAATCTCTATCTCTACGCCATCTGTGTGTTTAACTTGCGATGCTGCATAAGTAGCAAGTTGTTGATTGATTGATTTTGTGCTGCTACTTGCAGCAAAAGCTAATAGTTTCATAAGTCGCTTCCATAATAATTTGGTAGGTAAGTTAATATTGAATAGTGTATATTACAAGCTTAATGTAATTAATATAGTTAAAAGAATTTAATTGTTTCCATATGACTAATAATAGTGAAGATACTAAACTGTTTGATGGCCTTATCATTTTTACCCAAGTAGTGAAGTGTGGTAGTTTTTTTAAAGCGGCTGAAGTAACAGGGCATTCTAATTCTTTTATTAGCAAAACAATTAACAAGTTAGAAGCACGCTTGGCAGTACGTCTACTTAATCGTACTACACGATCTCTTAGCTTAACCCCTGAAGGTAAAGTTTTCTTTGAACAATGTCAGCAGCTAGTATTAGATGCTGAAGATGCACTAGGCTTACTTAGCCAAAGTCATGTACAGCCAAAAGGTATTTTAAAAATAAGTTGTCCTGTCGCGTTTGCACAGGGATATTTACAAGATTTTATCTCAAAGTATTTGCAACGCTATCCTGATGTTGAGCTGCAACTTGATTTAAATGATAGCCGTGTTGATCTTATTCAAGGAGGCTTTGATCTTGTTATCAGAGCGACAAATCAACTAGAAGAGTCCAGCTTAATTTGTCGCAAAATATATAGCTGTAAAAGTTATACTGTTGCTTCTAGTGACTATATAAAGCGTTTTGGTAGACCTATAAAGCCAGAACAATTATCAGAACATAAATGCCTTTGTTATAGTAATTTAAAAGCACCCACTCGCTGGCATTATGTTGACTCTGATAGTAACGATATTACTGTAAATGTATCAGCTAGTTTACTTTGTAATAGTGCGCCAATGGAATTAGCCATGGTAAAGGCAGGGCATGGCATCTGTCGTTTGCCTGAGTTTGCTATGGAACAAGAAATAAAAGATAACGCTTTAGAAATACTTTTTAGTGATTACCCTTCTCCTATTATTAATGTTTATGCTATTTACCCTAGCCGCAAGCACCTTTCACCTAAAGTGAGAAGTTTTATTGATTTATTGGTTAAGCATATGCCTGTGTGTTAACTCTTTATCATAGTTTTGAGATGCATGCTGGCACTGTTTTAATAGTTGGTAAAAATCATTTAATTCTCTATCCATACTCGTTTCAGGTAAGTAAAGGTGATAGCCCAACGCTGATTGTAAACTTTTGCAATGATGCAAAAATGCGGCAATAGGGCCTGAAATATTTCTTCCTGACTTTGTAATGAAGGGCGAAAAATTAATTTGAATTTGCTCTAAAGATAATAACTGTTGTACATAAGCAAATTTGAGTAGCGGCTTTTGCTCATGCATTAAGCGGTTAGCAAGTCTAGGTGAAATTTGTTTTGCCAATTTATCTAAGTTATTTAAACGTATACCAATATAGGGCAGATCTAGAGTGGAGAGCCCGTATGTTTCTCTGATGGGTTTAATTGCTTGAATTTGTTGCCAGGTCAGTTGCCAATTGCCGCATATGTGTTGATAGTTAAGGCGCACGGGGGTTATTGAATAGCTAAATCTTGGCTGTAAAACTTTAGTAAGCCCTGTGACCATTATGACTAAGGTTGCCAGAACAATAAAGATTAATACTAGTTTTAATTGATGCCAGTAGTATTGACCTACTAGTAGTGTTAACAATAAAAAAAACCAACCAACTAACAGTAAAAACATACCATGATGGTTAGTCTGTGCTCTAATTTTAATAGTAGGTAATGAGGCCATGACAAACCTATTGTAATAATTCTCATTATTAGTGTGCGTATAATGATTAAGTATAAACAACTTTTAGCTTAACTGCTTATTATAAAAGAGAGACAAGTATATCGAGGTGAGTGATTAAATAGCTACTGGAAGTCATTGAAAGATATGTGACTGATAGAATACTTAAATATAATTCGCCTATATAAGCTGTATTATAATGTACTTTCTTGGTAGGATAATTTGAGAATTAGAAAGTTTAGAATAAAAAAAACCGAGGTTGCACTAGAACAAACTCGGCTTAGTATTGATATTCAAAGAATATGAATTATGTTGTTAGAACGTGCGAGAAACACCTAAAACAAAACGGAAATCTGCTATATCAGAATCATCAACATCAGTATTTATTAGTGCTGCGGTAAAGTCAAAGTCATAGAAGGTTTTTGCAACAGTTGCACTGTAATCTACATATTCATTATCATCAAATGCATCACCTGATGTATAGCCTGCTTGTAATGTTAAAGCATACTCTTCAGGCAATTCAATATCATAAGCAACTGAAACATACTGCGCTGAATCACCAGTATTTACATAATCAGAAGCATAGGCTAAACCTACTGTGAATGCGTTAATATAAGCATTGAAAAGAAATTCACCATAATCAGAATCATCTGCTGAACTATAACCTTGATAGGTATAGTGGTTATACATTACATCGTAAGAGAAAGTATCGTTTACTTCACCGTAATAACCTGCGAAGAAATCAATTTCTGTATCTGCATCATCTTCAAAATCAACGTTTGATGCCCAAACACCAGCAAAAAAACCACTTTCGTGTTCGTAATCTAAACCAAGTTGTAGTGCGGGAGAACTATCAGTTTGACTAACGCCTCGAAAAACGTAATCTGAAATGATGGTTCCAGTAAAACTAACCTCTGCTGAGGCCATTGGCGCTATCGTTGTAAATGCTAATGCTGCTGCTAACAATTTAATTTTTTTCATGTTATTCCTTTTTCTGGTTATATTTTTTTAAATCAAATCAAATTAAATACAAGTTAATGTACTTTCGCTTTTAATTAACCCCCGTTTGGGTGCTAAGTAATTGGTAACAGCTTGCTTTACAGATTATACAGTGACGCTAAAAAGAAGGCGGTGTATGCGCACTAATAATTCTACAAACTTTTTTAGATGTATTTTTAAACTCATGAGGCAATCTTGTTGGAAACTTGTAACTATCGCCCTTTGATAATTTATAACTGCGGCCTGCTACAGTGATCTCAATGCTTCCTTCAATAACGGTTCCAGCTTCTTCACCAATGTGAGTTATCATGTCTTTGCCGGTACTTGTATTGGGCTGATACTGCTCTATTAAAAATGCTAAC
>CAXIBS010000027.1:0-20855 GCA_964022585.1 uncultured Colwellia sp. | reverse complement strand
TATTTCACTTCACCTTATATTACTTACACAAGATCTGAACTTCTTTTAAGCTTTTGCAACTTATCTCGAATATCTTGATAGCGCTGCTTTTCACAGAGGCCAAATCCTGATAACTGTCGAACTTTATTACGACCAAATAGAGGCACGGTCATTCCCGAAAAAAAACAACAATAGGTTTCAATAGAGGCAGCTTGGTTTGTTTTACCCTGTAATCGCTCAGTTAACTCCAACATACATTGATTTAATACGTCATCACTTGGCCACGCTATTTGTGCTTGAGAGTGTTCAAGTACCGCTACTTGACCACGGCAAACACTGCAATGACCACACTGCGGTGTAGTCCTTGAATTGTTCACCATATCTCTAGGTTTTATATCAAAACTATTATCATCAAAATAACGAGCTAAGTTAACGGTTAAACAAGAATCCAACTGAAAAAAACGAACTAAAGTAGCGATACGCTTAATTTCTTTTTCTTCATTATTTTTAAAGTAATCACTAAGCTGTTTACTTAAGCTCGGGTCAGCTAACTCATCAAGATTTACTTTAAATACTTCAGTCATGCCTTTGGTTTCAAGTACAATTAATTGTTGTTCTTGTAAGTATTCCAACGCTGCAATAACACGATTTCGATCAATACTTTGATCTTGTAATAAAAGATCAAAGTTCAAACTTCCCCACACTTTTTTAAATGTAGTTGCATTAAAAATGCTTGAGAGAAACTCTTTTCGCTGATCATTAAAATTATTAATAATTTCAACTTTAGGCTTTAAAAGTTTAATTCTAAAATCAGAGAAATAGGCGTATTGAGGCTCTATAACACCGGCAAGTTCTAATTGCACAAGTAAGGTTTTCAATGGCAGTTGTTTAATATTAACCGTATTAGATAAGGATAGTATTTGCAGCTCCCATTTTCCTTCAGAGCCGTTATCATAGGTATTTGTGATGACTTCTGATTGTATAATATCGAGTAACATATCTATGCTATTAGACTCAGGTGTATCACCATAGACAAAGTTTTCCACGGTGTTTAAGCCATCAAGATTTGCTAACGTAAAGCACTTAGAAGGTAAGCCATCTCGTCCTGCCCTGCCTATTTCTTGACTGTAATTTTCTATAGACTTTGGTAAATCATAATGAATAACAAAACGTATATCACTTTTATCAATCCCCATACCAAAAGCAATAGTTGCAACAATTACCTGTGTATTTCCATCCATAAAATTTTGTTGAATTTGCTGGCGCGTGTCACTATCAAAGCCAGCATGATAAGCGCAGGCATTAATACCTTGCTGTTGTAGATACTGTGCAACAATTTCAGCAGAGTGTTGTAAGGTGACATAAACAATTCCTGCACCTTGTGTTGTATTAATTAGTTGTGCTAGTTGCTTATTTTTATTTGGTTGAAGAACAGGTAACACACTTAGATCAAGGTTCGAACGATAAAAACCAGTTTGAACAATATGTTCATTTCTAATAGCAAACTTAGCTGCCATATCCTGCTTTACTTTACGGGTAGCTGTAGCTGTCAGTAATAATACCAGCGGAATATTTAACGATTGGCAGTAACTCGGTAATTTCAAGTAGTCTGGTCTGAAATTATGTCCCCATTCAGAAATACAATGTGCTTCATCAACAACAAAGATTGATACAGGTACAGATTCTATAAATTGTCGAAAACGCTCGTTTTTAAAGCGCTCTACTGACACCATCAAAATCTTGATTTCACCGCTACGAACTGCAGTCATGACTTCTTGTGATTCATTACCTTTTAACGTTGAATCTATGCTTGCTGCAGCTATACCCTTACTTGCTAAAAATGCCAATTGATCTTTCATCAAGGCTAATAAAGGAGAAACAACCAATGTTAAATTCGGCAGGTGTAAAGCAGTTAATTGATAGCACAACGACTTACCTGAACCTGTTGGAAATATTGCTAGACTTGAGTGGCCTGCAAGTAGTTGCAAAATAGTTTGCTCTTGACCTTGGCGTAAAGCGTCAAACCCAAAGGTTTGCTTTAATGATTGCTGTAGTAAGTTGTTATTCATGTAATATCATATTGAATTAAAAGAAAGCTGACATCTAATATACTATGCTAAATATTAAAATTCTTTAATCAACTTTAATTCCCATTTTATCGGCACGCTTTTGCCATAATTTGCGAGCAAGCTTTTGCATATCTTCAGTTTTATCTTCTTCATCAACTATCTCTAGGCCAAGTAATGTTTCAATAACATCTTCTAAGGTTAAAATTCCCATAACACTGCCATATTCATTAACTGATAATAAAATATGCGCTTTCGCCTGCAGTAACTCGTTAAAAGCACTTGATAAGCTCATGAGATCAAGCATGGTTGGCATGGTACGTAAGTAGTCTTTAAGTTGCTTGCTTCCATTGCCTCTCGCCTGCGCTAATAAAATATCACTGCGCAATATAAAGCCTATGATCTTTTCACTTTTATTCTCATATATAGGAATGCGAGAAAAGCGAATATGATTATATTTATGAAAAAACTCTTCAACTTTTAAGTGATGTGATAATGAAAAGATCACAGTGCGGGGAGTCATCGCATCTCTAATACGCATATCCTTTAGCAACAAAATATTTTTCATAAATAAAAGTTCTTGCTTCGCCAGCTGACCTTCACTAGCACTTAACTCTGCCATTGCCATAAACTCACTACGATCAAAACCTGTTAATGTTGGCGTATTTCTCATGCCTTTTGTCAATTTTTCCGACATAAAAACAAAAGGGTATAACCACCAAATTAATTTTTGTAATAGTAAAGCCGTTATTGGAGCTAATTGCCTCCAATAAGTTGCTCCTAATGTTTTAGGAATAATTTCAGAAAAAATTAAAATGAGTAACGTGAGTATTGCTGAAACAACACTTAGATAAACCTCTCCAAATACAGCGGTAGCCTGTGCACCGGCACCAGCGGCACCTAACGTATGAGCAATAGTATTTAGTGTTAATATTGCCGACAGAGGCTTATTTACATCTGCTTTTAGAGCTTTAAGCCTAATTCCAGACTTATGACCTTCTTGAATTTTTACCTCAATATAGCCAGTACTAACACTGAGTAATACTGCCTCTGCAATAGAGCACAAAAAGGAAAAAAACAGCGCTAAAAAGATATATGAAAATAATAACGTCATAGAAAGTGTAATAACTACTTGGTATTACTTCAGTATAGGTGAGTATTGATTAATCTTCATCTACATAGATTAGGCAAAGAGTGAGTACAAAGAAAAGCGCTTACTGTTACTTAAAAAGCTTAAATGCCTAAATTGCCGTAAGCTGCAATTTAGGCAAGTTTAAAAAGCGTTATAGTTCTGCTGCTACAACTGAAATTTCAACTAATAAAGCTTCTCGTGCCATTTTAGCTGCAACACAAGCACGTGCTGGAGCATGACCTTCAGGAACCCAAGCATCCCAAACAGCATTCATATCAGCAAAGTAACTCATATCCTTAACATAAATCGTTGCCGATAATATATGCTCTCTATCGCTACCTGCTTGTATTAATAAAGCATCAACTTTATCAAGCATAGTTTGTGTTTGTTCAGTAATATCTTTTGTAGCATCAGCTGCCACTTGACCACATAAATAAATAGTACCATTATGTTTTACTATTCGGCTCATGCGTTGCTTGGTTTCTTGTCTTTCTATAGTCATACGACTTATTTCTCCAACATATCAATAAATTGTTGTGATTGCTCAATAGCTGAGTTCATATCTTTAATCAATGCGCTAACATCATTTTTAATTGATACCATTTCACCTTGTAATGCACCAACTGCTTTAGCATTTAAGTTATGTTTCAAAAATAAGCTATTATCTTTTAGTGCTGATAAAACTGGTCCCATTTTACTTTCAGCTTTACGCATAGATCTTACTAAGGACTCGTAACGACGTTGAGTTTCTCTTAATTTCGATGAGCTTTGTCTTTTAAGGTTACTACTAGAAATTTGTTCAATTTCATCTTGCCATTCATCAAATAATGCATCGGCAACATCTTCTATTTTATTGATACGTGAACTAACATGCTCAGCAGCTTCTTTAGAATCTTCGTATTGCCCTTGAATAACCTTATATTGTTCTTCTAGATCACCACCATCAAAATTAATTAGTGCTGTCATTTCTTCTAGAGCCGATTTAAATTGCTCTTGCGCTTCTTGTTGCGACTCTTTGGCATCAACAACGCGATCAACCATAATATCTCGCTTATGAATACCCACTTTTTCCATGGCTGAATAATAAGCACTAGAACACCCAGATAGTGCAATAACAAGCACTATTGACATAATTTTTTTGCTGATACTAAACATAAGAAATCCCTAAATAAGTTTAAATTGTTATTCGTGCTATCAATTATCACATTATCTTTTAGTATCTAATGTGAAATGCACTTCATTTCTGTTCATGGTATATGGATTACGCAAGCTGGGCAAAATAATTATGCTATTTATTAATACCCACAAAAAACCCCAAGGTTTTTCAACATTGAGGTTTTTAATTTAACACTGACTTGAATTTAGAGGTTAGACGATGGAAAATCGTTAAAATTCTAGGCGAATGCACGGAGCTGACGAATGTCAGTGAGTACTTTCAACAACGCATTTTAATAATTTAACAAGTCTAAAACTAAATTACTCCCATTCGATAGTCGCTGGTGGCTTCCCTGAGATGTCATAAACTACACGAGAAATACCATCAATTTCATTAATAATACGGTTTGAAACTAAACCTAAGAAATCATAAGGTAAATGTGACCAACGAGCTGTCATAAAGTCAATTGTTTCAACACAACGTAAGCTAACAACCCAGTCATATTTACGTGCATCGCCCATAACACCAACAGAGCGCACAGGTAAAAATACGGTAAATGCTTGGCTTACTTTGTGATAAAGCTCAGCTTTGTGTAACTCTTCAATGAAAATTGCATCTGCACGACGTAATAAGTCAGCATATTCTTTTTTCACTTCACCTAAAATACGTACGCCTAAACCTGGACCAGGGAAAGGATGGCGGTAAAGCATATCGTACGGTAAACCTAGCTCTAAGCCAATTTTACGTACTTCATCTTTAAATAGCTCACGTAATGGTTCTACTAAACCAAGCTCCATATCGTCTGGCAAGCCGCCAACGTTATGGTGAGATTTAATCACATGTGCTTTACCTGTTGCTGAAGCTGCCGATTCAATAACATCTGGGTAAATAGTACCTTGCGCTAACCATTTAGCATTTTTTAGTTTCTTTGATTCTTCATCAAATACTTCAACAAAAACATTGCCAATAATTTTACGTTTCGCTTCAGGCTCACTTTCATCAGCTAGACGCTCTAAGAAACGATCTTCAGCTTTAACATGAACAATATTAAGACCAAAATGATCACCAAACATGTCCATTACTTGCTGACCTTCGTCTAAACGAAGTAAGCCATTATCAACAAATACACACGTCAGCTTGTCGCCAATAGCACGCTGTAACAACATAGCAACAACCGATGAATCAACACCACCTGACAAGCCTAAAATAACTTCATCGTCACCTACTTGTTCTTTCATTTTAGCAACGGCATCTTCAATAATTGATGCTGATGTCCAAAGCTTTTCACATTGACAAATATCAACAACAAAGTGCTCTAAAATACGCATACCTTGTTTAGTGTGTGTTACTTCTGGGTGAAATTGTACGCCGTAGAATTGCTTATCTTCATTAGCCATTGCTGCATAAGCACAGCTGTCAGTTTTCGCAACAGTTACAAAACCTTCAGGAATAGCTGAAACTTTATCACCATGGCTCATCCAAACATCTAGTAAGGCATTACCTTGAGCACTAACACTGTCTTCAATAGCATTAAACAATGCTGATTTGTTAACAACTTCAACAGCCGCATAACCAAATTCTTTATGTTCGCTACTTTCTACGCCACCACCAAGTTGCTCTGCCATAGTCTGCATACCGTAACAAATACCTAATACAGGCACACCTGCGGTATAAACATATTCTGGTGCGCGCGGTGAATTCGCTTCAGTTACTGACTCTGGACCACCAGCAAGAATAATACCTGTTGGATTAAATTCTTTAATTTGCGCTTCAGACACATCCCATGACCAAAGTTCACAGTAAACGCCAATTTCACGTACACGACGAGCAATAAGCTGGGTGTATTGTGAGCCAAAATCTAAAATCAGTATTCGGTGGTCATGAATGTCTTTACTCATGTTTGTTTTCCTACTTTATACCCAAAAGTTGCTACTTAAAGGTGTTGTTATAAATAACAACACCTTGAACCATAAATAGCTCAAGGTGTTTGAATTTTTTATCTCTTATAATTTTGTATATTCTAAGAGCATAAGAATGTTTTAGTTCAAAGCTAGTTAGCGTTAGAGCAAAGAAGAAGCGCGGAGCCTAGTTTACTAGGTGAGCACTTCTGATGCTGCTATTACGTTAATTAGCAAAGAAATGAAATATTCGGTTTAGCCCATTCTATAGTTTGGTGCTTCTTTGGTGATGGTCACATCATGTACATGTGACTCACCCATACCTGCTGATGTTATTTTCATAAACTCAGGCTTAGTACGCATAGTCTCAATATCTTTAGAGCCAGTTAACCCCATAGATGAGCGTAAACCACCCATTTGTTGATGGATAATTGCTGATACAGGGCCTTTATAAGCCACACGACCTTCAATGCCTTCAGGTACTAACTTGTCAGCTTCGCCATCAGTTTTTTGGAAGTAACGATCACTTGAGCCTTCTTTTTGATCCATAGCGCCTAAAGAGCCCATGCCACGGTATGACTTGTAATATCGGCCTTGGTAAAGTTCAACCTCACCCGGAGCTTCTTCAGTACCCGCGAGCATGCTACCAACCATTACACAGTGTGCGCCAGCAACTAACGCTTTAGCAATATCACCTGAAAAACGTATTCCGCCATCTGCAATTACTGGAATATCAGTACCTTTCAATGCTTCAACGGCATTAGAAATAGCAGTTAATTGTGGAACACCAACACCCGTAACAATACGTGTGGTACAAATAGAACCTGGGCCTATTCCTACTTTAACTGCATCAACACCTGCATCAGCCATCGCTTTAGCACCTGCGCCTGTAGCAACGTTACCAGCAACAATTTGTAAATCAGGATACTTTTCACGCGTTTCTTTAACGCGATCTAATACACCTTGTGAATGGCCATGTGAAGTATCAATTAATAATACGTCAACGCCTGCAGCAACTAGCGCATCAATACGCTCATCAGTACCTGCACCAACACCAACAGCAGCACCAACACGTAAGCGGCCTAACTCATCTTTACAAGCATTAGGCTTATTTTCAGCTTTTTGATAATCTTTAGCCGTAATCAAACCCACTAATTTAAATTCGTCATCAACAACTAATATTTTTTCAATACGGTTTTCGTGCATTAGCCCTAAAATTTCTTCGCGAGCAGCGCCTTCTTTAACCGTTACCAAATCTTCTTTAACAGTCATTAATGCTGATACAGGTTGAGTTAAGTCAGTTTCAAAACGTAAATCACGACCCGTAACAATACCTACTAAGTTATTTTCATCATCAACTACAGGGAAACCGGTAAAACTTAAATCGTCTGCTTTACGCATGACTTGTTCAACAGAGTTAGATGCTCTAACCGTTTTTGGGTTTGTGACAATACCACTTTCATATTTTTTAACTTGCTTCACATTACTGGCTTGTTCAGCAATAGTCATATTTTTATGAATAAAGCCTAATCCACCTTCTTTTGCTAGTGTGATAGCTAAACGCGCTTCAGTTACTGTATCCATAGACGCAGAAACCATAGGCACATTTAATGTGATCTTTCGGGTTAATTTAGTTTTAAGTTCGGCAGTATGAGGAAGTACCGTTGAATGAGCAGGTACTAGTAAAACGTCGTCAAAGGTTAACGCTTCTTGGGCAATTCGTAACATCGCAATATCACCAGAGTTAGGTATAAAGTTAGTACTAAAGTCGTAGAAGTTAGTACTGAATATTGCGGCAGAATTTTAACCGTTTTCTGTAGTCAGGTAAACATAAATTTAGCAATAAACAGTTTTAATTTTAATTGCATAGTTCAAAATAAATGCCCTAATTGAAATTTATCAATATATACTATCGCTCAAATGTATCTAAACTAATCGAACAAACCTTTTATGGCCGCGCAGAACATTCTACAAGTCAGTGAGTTAACCAAAAAAGTCCGCTTTATTCTAGAGAATGAACTTAATACTGTTTGGCTGACAGGCGAAATATCAAACTTTGTCGCCGCAGGCTCAGGTCATTGGTATTTATCCCTTAAAGACAGTAAGTCTCAAGTGCGTTGTGCCATGTTTAAAGGCAATAATCGCCGTGTTAGATTACAACCACGCAATGGTCAACAAGTTTTGGTGCGTGCAAAGGTATCTTTATATGAACCACGTGGTGATTTTCAACTAATTATTGAACAAATGGAAGATGCTGGTGAAGGCTTATTACGCCAGCAATATGAGCAGTTAAAAAACAAACTCAATGCCCTTGGCATATTCTCCCAAGCACATAAAAAAGCAATTCCAGAACACATACAACGAGTAGGAATAATTACATCACCTACTGGCGCTGCAGTTAAAGATATTTTATCTGTACTAAAGCGTAGAAATGCAAACATCAACGCTATTATTTATCCTGCATTAGTTCAGGGAGAGTATGCTAGTAATGACATTTGCTTAGCTATTGCTCAAGCTAATATTAGACAAGAGTGTGATGTACTGATTGTTGGCCGTGGCGGAGGCTCTTTAGAAGATCTTTGGTCGTTTAATGAAGAGTCAGTAGTACAAGCTATTTATAACAGTCATTTACCTATAATTAGTGCTGTTGGTCATGAAATAGATACAACATTAAGTGACTATGTTGCCGATTTACGAGCAGCGACACCTTCTGCAGCGGCAGAGTTAGTGGCTAATGATAGCAGTGAGACTTTAGAAAAAATTTCAACTTTAAAACAAAGGCTGACCTATGCTTTAAACCGTAATATATCTGTTTTACAGCAGCAACAAAGTCACATACAGCACAGGTTAATGCAAGTACACCCTGAGCAACAAGTTCGAATACAACAACAAAAATGTGATGAATTAAGCCTACGTTTAACAGGTGCTATGCAACAGTTTATGGCGAAATCAGCACTGCAACCTGAACAGCTTCAACAAAGATTAAGCCAATTATCACCTACAAAAGTTATCTCCTCACATCAAAACCAAGTGCAACAACTAGAGCAAAGACTAACTCATTCAATGCAAAACAATTTACAGCGTAAACGTGAATCTTTTGTAAGCTTGATTGAACAAATACAATTAGTTAGTCCATTAGCAACAATAGCCCGTGGTTATAGCATTACTCGAACTGAAAACAGAGAAGTGATTAACTCGATTGCACAAGTGACATTAGATAGTGATATTACAATACAGGTAAAAGATGGAGAAATTCAAGCTAAGGTAGTACAAGCGACACCCAATTAAGGCTATAAAATTTTTAAGTCACGCTAAGCTTGTAATGTAATTGTATTTAAAAGTAACTGGCTGACTTGTTTATCACTTTCAGTATTAAATTTAATACCAAAAGATAGACCTTCAGTCTGCTGTTTTAAATTACAAACAGCGCCGTTAAGTTTAATATTACTGCCACCTTCGTTATCTTCTATGATAATTTCTATGACTTTTTTTTCAGATAAAACCAGTTTTTCGCCATTTTCAATGACTAGCTGACAACCACTAATAGATAAGTTGGTAATGATTGTTTGCCAATAGTTTTGATCTATCTTTATTTTGGCTTCGATATTGGTTTCTATACGTATAGATGAACGTAAGTAATGTATACCAACTTTACGGGGAAAATCTAAGACAATAATACGTGAGGGCATTTGTATAGTTTGCTTAATAGTGCTTACAAAAGCGAGCACAGCCCCTTCATGCCCTTCAATTAACCCTCGTACTGTTATCCCCATTCCTTGTGTTATATGCTTAGCAAAATTACCGAGTTTATTTAGATCAGGAAACTGAATGAGAATATATTTATTCGGTAGAAAACCTATAAAAGTGGTTCTAAACTTCCCCCGCTGACCAGCAGGAGTAATAATTTCAATTGTAATCATTGAACCCGCTTGTAACAAAGCTACATTACTGTTTAAGCGAGCTGTATTTTCAACATCAATTGCTTTATTAGCCATAGATTCTCGATTAACTTATACGGGTTACTATTTAATTAATAATTCACATTACCAAAGAATGAAGTAAATACAATAAATATATCCTTACTTATTGTCTTTATTATAGCCTTGTGTTGCTCTGGCTATTTTCTTTTGCTCAGTAAAGGTTAACTTTTTCTTACCTGCAAATGGGTTTGAAGTTTCTCTAAATTCTATACGTATAGGTGTACCCATAATCTTTAATGACTTTCTATAATAATTCATTAAATAACGCTTATACGAGCTAGGTAACTTTTTAGCTAAGTTACCATGAATAACGATAATTGGCGGGTTATAACCACCAGCATGAGCGTATTTAAGCTTAATTCGGCGACCTTGATGCATTGGTGGTTGATGATCAAATACTGCCATATCAAGTATTTTTGTCACCATTGCAGTAGAAATACGCTTAGTTGCGCTGATAAATGCTTCTTCTACTGATTCATATAAATGTCCAACACCCGTACCGTGTAATGCTGAGATAAAATGAATTTTAGCAAAATCTATAAAACCTAAACGTCTGTCTAATTCTGTTTTAATTCGATCTTTAACATGATCATCTAATCCATCCCATTTATTCACAGCGAGTACGAGTGAACGACCAGACTCTAATATAAAACCTAATAGGCTTAAATCTTGATCGGTAATGCCTTCACGTGCATCAATAATGAGTAAACAAACATTAGCATCTTCTATTGCACGCAATGTTTTAATTACAGAAAATTTTTCCACTACATCAGTAACATTTTTACGACGACGAATACCCGCAGTATCAATCAAGGTATAGTTGCGGCCATTATGTTCCATAGGAATGTAAACACTATCACGTGTAGTGCCAGGCATATCGTAAACAACAACACGCTCTTCACCTAATATACGGTTTGTAAGCGTTGACTTACCCACATTAGGTTTACCTATAATAGCTAGCTTTATGGTGTCATTTTCGTTAGGTGCTTCTTCTACTTGTTTTGCTAGTTCAGCTTCTGATAATTCAATATCATAGTCACCATCAAACTCATCATTTAGGGCATCGCTATTGTCACCTTCAACTTTAGGTTGACCTAAAGCTTCAATATGTGGCGTCAGTGCTAAGGTTAATAATTGAGTAACACCACGACCATGAGCTGCGGCAATTTGGTGAACTTCTTCACCTAAACTTAATGCATAAAACTCAGCTACTGCGGAATCAGCATCAATACCATCAACTTTGTTAGCAACTAAAAACACTTTTTTGTTCTGTTTACGCAAGTAGTCAGCAATACCATAGTCTGCAGAAGTTAGTCCATCTCTAGCATCAACTAAGAATAAAACAGCGTCAGCTTCTTCCACGGCCATCAAAGATTGCTCAGCCATTAATGTGTCTATGCCTTGCTCATCGCCTTGAATACCACCCGTATCAATAACAATAAAAGGATGCTCTTCTACTTCAGCTTTACCGTATTGACGATCTCGGGTTAAGCCTGGATAGTCCGCAACTAAAGCATTTCTAGAACGGGTTAAGCGATTGAATAATGTTGATTTACCAACATTTGGGCGGCCAACTAGGGCAACAACAGGAAGCATGAAAACCTCAATGTGCAATAAATAGCATAATTTCCCTTTATCAATTAAGTGGGATAAAACTATCTATAATGTAAAAACAAGCAACGGCTCCAATACAAGATGCATAGGAGCCGTATATAATTTTAGTCTAAAAACTAATTAAAAGTAACTAGAACTACTTTTCATTAAAACTATTCTGGTATTTTAATTGCCTGTAAATCACCATCTCGTGATTGGCTATATAAAACATTATCAACTACTGTTGGTGTTGAGTGTATGCCGCTACTATCAACTTCATGTCGAGCAACAATTTCACCATTTTCTTGATCTAACCAGTGTAAGTAACCTTCAAAATCACCAACTACAACATAGTTATCAACAACAGCAGGACCCGTAACGCCACGATTAGTAAGGGCTAAATTACTCCAGCGCTCAATACCATTAATTCTATCAATAGCATAAACATGACCACGTAAGTCGGTTAAGAAAATAGTATTTCGATAGATTGAGATTTGACGATACGATGAATACTGACGCTTCCAAATTACTCTACCACTTTTTAACTCTAGTGCCGCTAGGTTTCCTCGTGAAGAAATTGCGTAAATTTTATCGCCAAAAACAATAGGAGAAGAATCAACATCAACAACTCGTTCAAGTTCAGTTGAGCCATCAGGTTCGCCTATTTCAGTTGACCAACCTTCTTGACCTTTATCTAATAGGTAAACGTTAATATTACCTTTACCTGTACCAATAAGAACACCACCTGATGCTATTACTGGCTGGCTAATACCACGTAACGTTAATGCTGGAACGTCTTGCTCAATCTTCCATAATTCTTCGCCATCATCAGCGTTAAAAGCTTTCATAATGCCTGAGGCAGTGTTAACAACAACAACACCAGAATCAACTGCAGGCGAAGCGATAATCTCGCCTTTAATGTCAGCTTGCCAAATAAGTTCACCAGAGTCAGCAGCTAAGGCAAAAACTTTACCGCTTTCACTACCAATAAAGATTTTATTTGAACCAGCAACCGGACCACCAGAAAGAAGCGCTGAAACTCGACTATCCCAAAAAGCACGTTCGTTACCAATATCACTTAAATCAACATGCCAACGTTGTTCGCCTGTTTTCTCATCAAAAGCAAAAACATCACCTGCTCTGCTTGCGCTATAGACTGTATCATTCGCAACAGCAGGCGTAAGACGGGAAAAGTAATCACCACTGCCATCCCCAACACTTTTGTCCCATAAAACTTTAGGGTTAAACTGTTGATTAATTTCACTAAGTTCAGCAACTATTTTACTTTCATCTTCTTCATCTGTTGATGAACAACCAAATAATGCACTAGATAATAAAAGAGCTGCGAATATGCTCTTATAATTTGTTAAAAAACTATGACTAGTTTTTTTGTTAAATAATACCATTGAGCAACCTTATTTACTTAGCAGCTGGAACTGTTGATGTTAAATTAACAGCAGTAGCTAAATCGTCTAATTTCATTTGTAAACTTGGACTACCTGTAAGGCCATCTGATGCAATAGCAACTTGATAGGCATTACGCGCTAGCTCTTTTTTACCTTGCAATAAATAGATGTCTCCTTTGATCTCTTCAACAGAAGCAGTAAATGATTCAGGTAACGGTTTAGCTAACGTGGTAAATGCTTGCTCGTATTGTTCAAGTTGAATTTGAACTCGTGCTAAACGTAAACTAGCAATACCTTTTATGCCATCAGTTGGAGCGCTTGTTAAAGCAGCTTTCAATTGTGTTTCTGCAGCAGTCCAGTTTTTATTTGCTGCCGCTTCTTTAGCTAGCGCTAATGCAGTAAGTGACGCATAACTTGTTGTTGGATTTTCTTTAATAAATTTAGCCGCATTTTCACTAAAAGCTTTTTTATCTTTAACACTGTTTTCAATCAATGTTTGGTAACTACTTGAAATAGCTAACTCATCAGCAAGCTTATTATCTTTGTAGTAGTTAAAACCAATAAAACCTGCGAAACCTAGAACAATTCCAGCAATAATCATATTGCCATTTTCTTCCCAATAACCTTTAATCGCTTCTACTTGTTGTTCTTCTGTTTGATAAATTTCCACTTCTTCACCTTCGATTAAACGTCTTAAATTAATGTCGTTAATAAACTTGGAATTTGCTCAAATGCCAAGCTTTGTTGTTCTTGTTGACCACGTAAATATTTAACCATCACTTGCTGCTCAGCAATTTCGTTATCACCTAGTATTAACGCAATTTGTGCACCTGACTTATCAGCACGCTTTAATTGTTTTTTCATATTGCCGCCGCCACAGTGACATTGCAAACGAATATCAGGTACTTGATCTCGCCATTGTTCAGCAAGTGCATTAGCCGAAATTTGCGCATCATCGCCTACAATAACAATATAAGCATCAACTTGTGGTCGTACATTATTAACTTTATCAAGCTCTGTTAACATCAAGACTAAACGCTCAATTCCCAAAGCAAAGCCAAAAGCAGGTGTAGCTTTACCGCCAAGTTGCTCAACTAAACCATCGTATCGACCACCGGCACATACCGTACCTTGTGCTCCTAAACTATCAGTAACCCATTCAAAAACAGTACGGTTATAATAATCTAAACCACGTACTAAACGATCATTAAGTACGTATTTAATACCTGCCGCATCTAACCTTGCACACAGGCCAGAAAAGTGTGCTTGCGTTTCTTCACCAAAATAATCTGATAATTTTGGTGCATCTTTTAACGCTTCTTGCACTTGCGGATTTTTACTGTCTAACACTCTCAGTGGGTTAGTATGCATACGGCGTTTAGAATCTTCATCTAATAATTCTTCGCGCTCAGTTAAATAAACAACTAATGCATCACGATAATTAGCACGTTCTTCATTGCTACCTAACGAGTTCAACTCTAGTGTGACAAATTCATTGATGCCAAGTTCCCGCCATAAGCGAGAAGTTAGTAAAATAATTTCGGCATCTATGTCAGGTGTCGCAATACCAAAGGCTTCTAAGCCAAATTGATGAAATTGACGATAACGACCTTTTTGTGGCCTCTCGTGGCGAAACATCGGCCCCATATACCAAAGACGTTGTTCTTGATTATATAAAAGTCCGTGTTGATTACCTGCGCGTACACAGCTTGCTGTACCTTCTGGGCGTAATGTTAGGCTGTCGCCATTACGATCATCAAAAGTATACATTTCTTTTTCCACAATATCGGTTACTTCACCAATAGAGCGCTTGAATAATGCTGTTGACTCAACAATTGGCATGCGGATTTCCGCAAAACCGTAATTACTTGCCACACGGCGAAGAACTGACTCAACCATTTGCCATATATTGGTTTCACCCGGTAAACAGTCGTTCATACCGCGAATTGCTTGTAGCGCCTTATTTTTAGCCACTGATTTATTTCTCTCTGTTGTACTTTACTATGTATACCCGCTCCACTTGAAGATGCTCGTTTCAGGATTCCTGAGCGATTCATAATCAAGGCGCATTTTTTTATTAAGGGTTATTCCCTTAAAAAGAAATTCAACGCCGAGTATGAATTGCTCAGTCTTCCCCAAGGGGCTGGTTTAGAAACGCTTTATGCTACGTTATTGATTTCGACAATAGAGTAACTATTCTCTTCAATCAATGCCTTGCCTAAAGGCGTTTCTAATTCCAGCTGAATCATGCATCTTCGGGTGGAACGGGTATATTAATTTTTACGCAGCGCGCATTATAGCGAATAACACTCCATACTTAAACGGGAGAATAGTTATGCTAAAAATTACGCCTAAAATGATTAATCTACAGATTTAACATCTATTTGATTTTTTTCGTTTAACCGTTCATCCATTGCGTGTGCTTTAGCACGGATGCGTTGTTCAAGCTGATCAACTAAATTTGTATTATCAAAGCGTTCTTTTTGACGCAAGCCATCAAGATAATAACCGCTTTTTTTATTACCGCCTGTTAAACCTAAGTCAGACACCATGGCTTCACCCGGTCCGTTTACAATACAACCAATAATAGATACATCCATTGGCGTCATAATGTCTTCAATGCGCTCTTCAAGTGCATTTACGGTAGCAACTACATCAAATTCTTGGCGTGAACAGCTAGGACATGCAATAAGGTTTATACCACGGCTTCGTAGCTTCAATGATTTTAAAATATCAAAGCCTACTTTAATTTCTTCAACGGGATCAGCCGCTAGAGAAATACGCAATGTATCACCAATGCCCTGTGCTAATAGTAAGCCTAAACCAACAGATGATTTAACCGAACCTGAACGTAAACCACCTGCTTCGGTAATACCTAAATGCAGAGGGTTATCGATTTGTTTCGCCAATAGTTTATACGAATCTACAGCCAAGAAAACATCTGAGGCCTTAACACTGACTTTAAATTGATCAAAGTTCAATCTATCAAGAATATCAACATGGCGCATGGCCGATTCGAATAAAGCTTCAGGAGTTGGCTCAGTATATTTTTCTTGAATGTCTTTTTCTAACGAACCACCATTAACCCCTATTCGAATAGGAATATTTTTATCACGAGCACATTCAACAACACTACGAATTCTATTTTCATTACCAATGTTACCGGGGTTGATACGCAAGCAATCCACGCCATATTCAGCCACTTTTAGAGCAATACGATAATCAAAATGTATATCTGCAACTAGAGGAACATTCACTTGTTGCTTTATTTCACGAAATGCTTCAGCGGCATCCATAGTAGGTACACTGACACGTACAATATCGGCACCAACGGCTTCTAAGGATTTAATTTGCGCTACAGTCGCAAGCACATCAGTAGTTAATGTATTGGTCATTGATTGTACTGTAATTGGCGCATCGCCACCAACAGGAACATTACCCACCATTATTTGACGGGATTTACGACGAATTATCGGAGATTCTTTAAACATAATTTATTCTTTTTATTACTTTAAATAGACTATTTACTGTGCAACTAAAGGCAAAGTAAATTTGGCAATATTACCGGCACTAAAAGATGACATATCAACTTGTTCACCGTTAAAAACGATTGTTGCTAATTCAGGTTTACCTAAGGTTACTTTCAAAGGTGTTTTACCAGTGACTGTCATGATGTAATCAGATTTTTTGACGCCCCACGCTATACGTTCGCCTGTAGCATCATAAATATTTACCCAACAGTCACCTAAAAAAGTAAATACAACCGTGCTAAGTTCTGGTACTAGTTTAATAGCTTCTTCAACTTCTGATTCAACAGTACTTGCAATAACTGTGCTTACAATAGGGGTACTTGACGTTTCTTCAGTAATAGTTTGCTCAAACTCTTTTTGTGCCTTAGTCACGACCTCAGTGATAGATCCCGACTTAGTTTCTACAGCTTTTTCTATCGCTGGTACATCAGGTGAAGCAGTCTCTGTCGGTACATTTACTATAACATCATTGCTACTACTTGATTGTTCTTGCTCTGTTGCTACGCTTTGCTCAGTTTGTTTAAAGAAATCAACAGGCAATTTAGGCTCTTGTAACCACCACACCACCACCAAACCAAAGAGTAACGCAACAATAAGATAACTAAACCACATTAACCTGCTATGCTCAGCTTGCTTCTCAGTTAAATTAGAAAAACTTTGCATTTCAGAGCGCTGCTCTTCAGCAACGCTAAGCATGTCGTATGCACTGAGTACTTCATCTGCATCAACACCAACTAATTTAGCGTAGCTACGTAAATAGCCTCGATTAAAAGTGGCAGGTAGTAGAGGGTCAAAAACATCCTTCTCTATTTCATTAATTAAATTTGTTCTAAAATTTAATCGACTACTTACATCTTCTACACTTAATGATAATTTTTTTCGTGCCTCACTCAACATTAAGCCGGGGCCAACTACTTCTATATTTTCACAAAGCTCATCAACTTGCTCTGCATTATCAGTAGCTAAAACTTCTTTATTCATTTATTCAATCACCGCTTTAGGGTCTGTTAAGTATAATTTATCGTTAATACGAATTTTCTTTCTACTGGTAAGGTTATTCCAGCGACGTAGCGCTTTTATTTTAATATTGTATTTAATAGAAATACTATACAAAGTGTCACCAGCGACTACTTTATGAAAATCTGGTGTTTTCTTTATTCTGTCAGGCGCTTGTTCTTTTTCTACTGAAAGTGTTTGTTTTACAACCTTACTTTCTTTTATTACTTTCTTGGTAACAGGCTGTTTTTTAACTATTTTACTGTCTACAGTGTCGAGTTTTTTCTCAACTGAGGCTACCAACACACTTGCAGTTTCAGGGGGCAACTTTTCAGCAGATATTTTCTCCACTTTTGGTGTCATTAACACCACAACGCGCTTTTGTTTACCACTTTTATCTTCTATAGGCTCTGAAACTAGCGCCGGCTTTGTTGCTGTAATAACTTCATCGGTAGCTTTTTGCTCTACCGTTTCCCTTTCGACAATATTAGGTTTGTCGCGCACACTGCTTGATAGTACTTTTTTTGGTGATAATTTCACCACACGCTTTTTTGACTTAGTATCTACCTTAGCAGCTTTTGTTAATTGATATCGTTTCGCTAAACTATCTGCCTCAATCAATTCAAGCTCATTTAACAGGTATTGTTTTGATTCCCATGATTGCGGATACATTTTAACTAACATAGCGGCATAGTTTTTAGCTGTTCGACGCTGTCCTAATTTCCAATACACTTTAAAGGCTAGAGCTAACGATTCAGGTGTAAACCGCCTAGTAACTTTTTCAAAGCGTTGTTCATAAAACTTGGCTTTTTCAAATTCACCTAAAGCATATTGTAAACGAACCATTTGAAATAATATCGACGAGTTTCCAGGGCTATGCATAATAGCTTTATTCAAATACACTTCTGCTTTGGTAAAATTATCTTTCTTCAAAAAACAAGAAGCTAAGTTTTCATAGCTTTTAGCTACGAGTACATAACTAGGCACAGCAATAGCTTTGAGAAATTGTTTTTCTGCTGCTTCAGTTAGACCTTGCCGACATAAGTACACACCATAGTTATTGAGTGTATCAGCATCATCACTTTTTATTGACAATGCAGTTTCAAATGACGATACAGCTAATTCATTTTCACCAACAGTTTCATAATAATGTGCAAATGCAGTGTAAACCTGCACCATTTTAGGAGAGAATTTTTTAGCTTTTTCTAAATTCTGTTTAGCTTGGGCCATATTGCCCATTCTCAAGTAGCCTAAGCCAAGTGAAATTCGCGTAGCTGCCATATCATCTCGATTGGCTTGATTCTTCACCACAGGCGTATCATTGTTCTCAAACTCTTGCGTAACACAAGCTGACAAGGCAACCGATAATATCGCAACAATAAGTGATGAAGTCTGTTTTTTAGTCAAAGGTTATCCCTAATGTGTTCAACCATGATTTAATACTACTACGCTACACTTTCAAATGATAATGTGATCAGACTATCTTTACTGAAATTTCATCAGCTTTCATCTGTTTTTTTTCTACTTCGGCTTCTTTTTGCATCTGGCTACGTTTAGTTCGATCTAAAACATCTCCAGCTAACTGCCCACATGCAGCATCAATATCTTCACCGCGCGGACGACGTGTGATAACAGTTAAACCATAACTTTGTAATACTTTGTCAAAACGATCAATACGTGAGTTACTTGGACGTTTGTATGGAGAGCCCGGGTAAGGGTTAAACGGAATTAAGTTAATTTTACTTGGTAAGTCTTTTAATATATGAGCTAAAGCATGCGCTTGATCCGTTGAGTCATTAACACGGTCTAGCATGACATATTCAATTGTCGCTTGTTTATTCGCTTTAGAACCTTCAATGTAACGACCAGCCGCAGTAATAAACTCTTCTAACGGATACTTCTTATTTATCGGTACTAATTCATCACGTAAGGCATTATCTGGCGCATGAACAGAAATAGCTAATGCACAGTCAATTTTAGCTTTTAACATATCAAGCGCAGGCACAACACCCGAAGTACTCACGGTAACTCGACGCTTTGATAAGCCGTAGCCCAAATCGTTTAGCATAGTATCAAGGGCTGGAATTAAGTTTTTCATGTTGAGTAATGGCTCGCCCATTCCCATCATAACAATATTGGTAATAGGTCTTTTACCTGTAATACGGGTAGCGCCAATATCATTAGCCACTCGCCACACTTGGCCAATAATTTCTGACATAGACAAATTACGATTGAAACCCTGCTGAGCCGTTGCACAAAATGTACATTCAAGTGCACAGCCTACTTGAGATGAAACACATAAGGTTGCGCGATCGTTTTCTGGAATCCAAACCGTTTCAACTTCTTGGCCACCTTCTAAAACTAAGGCGTATTTAATCGTGCCATCTTCAGACACTTGTTTTTCAGAGATTTCTGGCGCTTTAATCTCACAATTGCGTTGTAGTTTTTCCCTAAGTTTTCTATTGATATTAGTCATTTGCTCAAAATCACTATAACCAAAGTGATAGATCCATTTCATAATTTGATCGGCTCTAAAAGGCTTTTCACCAATGGAGGCGAAATACTCTCGTAACCCTTTGTGATCAAAATTTAATAGATTAATTTTGCTGCTTTGTTTAGCAACTTCTTTGGTATTTTCGATGACGATTGCGTCGCTCATACAACAAGTTCTCAACACTGATAGGAAAAATAAAACAAGGTCGCGAATTGTACGCTTTTAAGGCACATTTCGCAATTTTATGCTTAAGCATAAAAGACAAAAAAGGATTTTACTGATCACTCAGCAAAATCCTTTTCAATTAATTCGTAGTTTAATCAAAGCAAATCAAATAAATTCTAGATGACTTCACAAAACGTATGATTATACGTGGGTAAAGCCAACAACAAAGTTATTAACGTTGCAAAGAGTAAAATGAATTAACGAGTACGTGGACAAATTTCTTCGTCTGAGAAGAAGTATGCAATTTCACGTGCAGCAGATTCTAAAGCATCAGAACCATGTGCAGCATTTTCGTCAATGCTACCAGCAAGGTCAGCACGGATAGTACCCGCTAATGCTTCTGCTGGGTTAGTAGCACCCATGATTTCACGGTTTTTAAGAACAGCGTTTTCGCCTTCTA
>CAXIBS010000026.1:0-22445 GCA_964022585.1 uncultured Colwellia sp. | reverse complement strand
GATGAAATTGATTAAACTCCATATTAGCAACTCTGCAACCTGCACGCCAAGCCATAGCAATACCATCTCCACTAGCTACATCAGGATTAGAAGTATATTGATAAACTTTACTTGCTCCGCCTGTTGCTAAAATGGTTTTTTGAGCATAGATGCTTTCAACTTTTTTAGTATTTCGATTCCAAATATAAGCGCCAATACATTGCTTTTTATGCTCTTGTGTATCATTTGAATCACAAATCAAATCAATCGCATTATAGCGCTCAAATATTCTTATACGAGAATGTTGTTTAACGCGTTCAGCTAAAGTCATTTGTATTACTTTACCTGTTGCATCAGCAGAATGAAGAATTCGACGGTGACTGTGGCCACCTTCACGGGTTAAATGATACTTTTTGCCAAGTTCACCTTCTTCTTTATCAAAAGTAACGCCTTGCTCAATTAACCAATCAAGACAAGCTTTTGCATTTTCGGCGGTATATCGTACTGCTGCTTCATCACATAGGCCAGCACCGGCAATTAATGTATCAGCAACATGAGAGTCTATGCTGTCATTTTCATCGAAGACTGCGGCAATCCCTCCTTGTGCATAAAAAGTAGAGCCCTCATTTAGAGCTCCTTTGCTTAAAATAACAACATCAGCATTCTTTGCTAAATGTAATGCGAGCGTTAGCCCCGCTGCGCCGCTGCCAATAATTAGCACATCGCAATTGTTTTGTTGATTCATATATAAATGATTATCAGGTATTATGGTGTGATATTACCGTTTATTGGCACTTGGTAACAGGGTTAACAAGCTCAAAAAGTCTAAATTTTAAAAAAAGTAAAATAAAAAAGAACTTTTTTTGAAATGGGTAGTCTTAATTTATGCGTTTGTTATGAGCCAATTGTGCAAAGTGAATTTTTATCCTTAAAATTGAGTAGGGTATCATTAGGAGAAAGGGCTCAAATGAGCGAACAGAACGTCGATCAAATATTGGTCGAGCGGGTGCAAAAAGGTGATAAAAATGCCTTTAACCTATTAGTAACGAAGTATCAGCATAAAGTGGCCAGTTTAGTTTCACGTTATGTTAGCAATCAAAGTGATGTACCAGATATAGTTCAAGAAGCTTTTATTAAAGCGTATCGAGCATTACCTAATTTTAGAGGAGATAGTGCATTTTATACTTGGTTATACCGTATAGCAGTAAACTGCGCTAAAAATCATAGTGTAGCATTAGGGCGTAAGCCACCCAGTACGGATGTAGAAGTAGAAGATGCAGAGTTTTATGATGGTGGAGATGCGCTAAGAGAAAATGCTTCACCAGAGAAAGTGTTACTAACACAAGAAATTAAAAAAGTTATTTTTGATGTAATAAAGCAATTACCTGATGATTTACGTATTGCAATTAACTTTCGTGAAATTGAAGGGTTAAGTTATGAAGAAATAGCAACTATCATGGAGTGCCCTGTAGGCACAGTGCGTTCACGTATTTTTAGAGCACGTGATGCCATTGATAAAAAAATTACTCCTTTGCTACAAGCAAATTAGTATGAAAATTAATCATTTAAGGTAAGAGTATGAGTGAAAGTAAGTTTGAAGCAATCTCATCGTTAGTTGATAATTATCGAGCTACTGAACATGAATCAGAGCAAACTATTGATGATATGCTCAAGGATGAACACTTATCAACAACATGGCAACATTATCATTTAATTGGCGATGTTATACGTGATGAAATACCATCTGAATTGCAATTAGATCTATCAGCTCAAATTGCTGATGCACTACAAGATGAACCAACAGTACTAGCCCCTCAACATGTAGAGATTAAAGAACCTAGCCGTTTTAAAGCAAAAGTTGTTCAGCTGGTAAAACCTTTTGGTCAGTTAGCCATTGCGGCTTCAGCTGCGGGTTTAATGATTATTGGTGTACAACAAAATACAGCTGATAATAATGAAATTATTACACCAAATGAAATTGTTAAAACAAGACCTTTAGCCGGTTTTGCTAATCCTGTAAGTTTTAATTATCAACAACCGATAAAAGCTTCTAAACAAGCTGTACATGAACAAAAAGTAGAGCAACAACGCCGCTTTCAATCTTTATTATCAGATCATCAACAGCAAGTTAAGTTAAGCGCTGTAAAAGCTGATGAAAAGGTAAATGATGAAGCGCAGTCTAGCAAAAAATAATTATCTCATTGAGTCAATCATTGACGATCTTGAAAAAAAGTGAATAATGAGTTTATTCACTTTTTTATTTCCTCTAAACCCTGAGAAAGCATGAAGCTCTTACTTTTTAAATCACCACTTATAAAATATATTTTAATTTTTCTTATTAGTGCTTTCACTAGTTTTTCCGCAATATCATCGACTAATAATGAAGAAAGTAATAACAGTGATGCTGTTAAGTTATCTTTCGACAAGCTATCAAACGCCTTACAAACACTAAATTTTAGCACCTCATTCGTTGTTGTTAAAAATAACCAAGCCGAACCTTATCATTGGCTACATGGCCTTACTAAGGCGGATAAAAATGGTAATCAAGTTGATTTAGAAATATTAGCTCTATTAAATGGCCCACGTCGTGATATTTTACGTATAGATAACACTGTAAGTTATATTGAACCTGAATATGCTCCATATTCTATATCGTCTTCTCACATCAGTGGGCCAATTCCAGCTGTGTTTGGTCAAGATATTAGTGTATTAGAAAAAAACTATCATTTTGTTTCTGTTGGTAAAAGTCGAGTATTAGGCAGAGTTGCTCAATTGATTCGTATTGTACCAAAAGATACTAATAGATTTGGTTATTGGATTTGGTTAGATCAGCAAAGCAACTTATTATTAAAACTCGCAATTATTACGAGAAAAGGACAATTACTTGAGCAGATTCAATTTACTCATTTAGAAATTACTAATGATATATCTGAACATTTAAAATATTTACAATCTACAGATCTTCCCAAAATAATTGATATCGCAACTACCCAAGAAAAAACTGATTTAGCATGGCAAGTTAGTTGGCTACCCAGTGGTTTTAAGAAAGTTAAATCGAACAGGCATAGAATTAATGCAAATAAACAAGCGGTTGAATTTATGCTGTTTAGTGATGGTTTAGTTGACGTGTCTGTATATGTTAATCCCAGTCAAGATAAGCAAAGAGCTACAGAGTTTGCATATGACGGAGCAACATTGGTATTAAATCAAATAGTTAATAATGTAGAAGTGAGCGTTGTAGGTAAAATTCCAGTAGCAACAGCAAAAAATATAGTGAACTCTGTACGTTTTAGTAATGAAATCTCTGCTGCTAAATAAAAGTGCTTTCTATTCTATGAGTTTTATCGTTTTGGATACTAAATTATAATGGAAGAATTAGCTGAAGTTGTAGCCATTGAAAATGGGAGTATAAGTCTTGCTAGTCAGGTGAAATCAAGCTGTAGTAGCTGCTCTCAAGTGTCTACATGTGCAAGTGGTCAAGTCGCTAAAGCTATTCCTCATAAACAGTTATTTTTTACTATGCCAGTTACAGCATTATCAGATGAGCAAGTAGCCCAAGTAGGAGACTGCGTCGTTCTATCATTACCTGAAATAGACGTATTAAAAAGTGCTTGGCAAGTTTATTTGTTTCCTATTTTTGGGCTTTTAACTTTTTCTGCTATCGGGCAATGGTTAACAGCTCAAGAAATATTAGCTCATGAAGTTTTTGCTTTAGGCATTGGAGTTGTTGGGGGCTACATTGGGTATCGTTTAGCAAGATACTTACAAAACAACGCTAATCACCAACAAAAGCTACAGCCTAAAATATTACGTGTAATACCAAAGCCCCTTGTTGTTACTGCTAAATAGATTGATTAAAATCCTGAACAAAAGATAGCCCCAGCGAGCTAAATTCGTTAAAATCACGCCACTCTTGAAATAATAACTTTTACCTGAACTTCCATTTATGAAAAATATTCGAAATTTCTCTATTATTGCCCACATTGATCATGGTAAATCTACACTATCTGATCGCCTCATTCAGCACTGCGGAGGCTTGCAAGAACGTGAGATGGAAGCACAAGTACTTGATTCAATGGATATTGAACGAGAGCGTGGCATTACCATTAAAGCGCAAAGTGTTACTTTAGATTATAAAGCTAAAGATGGCGAAACTTATCAACTTAATTTTATCGATACACCAGGCCATGTTGACTTTTCATATGAAGTTTCTCGCTCTCTAGCATCATGTGAAGGGGCTTTACTCGTTGTTGATGCCGGACAAGGGGTTGAAGCGCAAACAGTTGCTAACTGTTACACCGCAATTGAAATGGATTTAGAAGTCCTACCAATCCTTAATAAAATAGATTTACCTCAAGCTGATCCTGATAGAGTGTGTGAAGAAATTGAGCATATTATTGGTATTGACGCGACAGATGCTGTTAGTTGTTCTGCTAAAACGGGTATTGGTATTGAAGATGTTTTAGAAACAATTGTAAGAAATATACCTGCTCCTACAGGAGAGTATGATGCACCGTTACAAGCGCTAATTGTTGATTCATGGTTTGATAACTATCAAGGTGTTGTTTCGTTAGTTCGTATTATGAATGGCGAAGTGAAAAAAGGCGACAAGATGTTGGTGATGTCTACTGGACAAGTTCACCAAATAGATAATGTAGGTATTTTTACACCTAAACAAACAGAAACGGGCATTTTACGTGCTGGTGAAGTTGGGTATATCATCGCTGGAATAAAAGAAATTCATGGTGCGCCAGTTGGCGATACTATTACGATAAGTAAAAAAGAAACGGAAAGTGCGTTGGCAGGCTTTCAAAAAGCACAGCCACAAGTTTATGCTGGTATCTTTCCAATCAGTTCAGATGATTATGAAAACTTTCGTGATGCATTAAATAAATTAAGTTTAAATGATGCTTCATTATTTTTTGAACCAGAAAACTCCTCCGCTTTAGGCTTTGGTTTCCGCATCGGCTTCTTAGGTATGTTGCATATGGAGATTATTCAGGAGCGCTTAGCACGTGAATATGATCTTGACTTAATTACCACAGCACCAACAGTAAATTATGAAGTTTCTTGTACAAATGGCGAGTTGTTATCTATTGATAATCCTGCTGATTTACCCGCAGTTAATAACATTGATGAAATTAGAGAGCCAATTGTACAAGCGAATATTTTAGTACCGCAAGAATACTTAGGTAATGTTATTACCTTATGTATAGAAAAACGTGGTGTACAAAAAGATCTTATTTATCATGGTAATCAAGTGGCTGTAACGTATGAATTACCGATGGCCGAAGTTGTTATGGACTTTTTTGACAAGCTTAAATCAACGAGTCGTGGTTACGCTTCTCTTGATTACAATTTTGTTCGTTTTGAAGCTGCAGATATGGTTAGAGTTGATGTGATGATCAATGGTGACAGGGTTGATGCCTTAGCTATGATTACCCATAGAACTAATTCAGCACCGCGTGGTCGAATGTTAGTGGATAAGCTTAAAGAGTTAATTCACCGTCAAATGTTTGATATTGCAATTCAAGCTGCAATTGGTAATAACGTTATTGCTCGAACTACCGTGAAACAATTACGTAAAAACGTAACTGCAAAATGTTATGGCGGCGATATTAGCCGTAAGAAAAAGCTATTACAAAAACAAAAAGACGGGAAAAAACGAATGAAACAAGTGGGTAATGTAGAAGTGCCCCAAGAAGCATTTTTAGCGGTACTTAAGTTAGACAAATAAAAAGTACTATTTATTTGATGTCATTTTATACTGAATTTTATTGTTCAGATACAGTTAATGAAATACAGATTGAGATTACAAAATTAGTGTGAAGCAGTTTGTAAATAACATTCATTTCAAATGTTTATAAAATGGCATCTTTTTTAATGGTTAACTGAATAAATACAGAACCATTTTAATTATTCTAGGATGTTACTTAAAGGAATCCTATGGCAGTTTATTTTTCAATTATTTTAGTCGTTATTACGGTACTTACAGGGATTGTTTGGTTTGCTGATAAGTTTTATTTAGCACCAAAACGAAAGTTGAGTGTGAGTGCTGCTCAAGCGGCAGCTAAAGAGCAAAGTGGTGTTGAGTTAACAGAAGATAATTTAGCAAGCTTGGCAGAGCCATCAGTATTAGTTGATACGTCAGTGCAAGTTTTCCCTGTTATTGCCTTTGTACTGATTTTACGCTCTTTCTTGTATGAACCATTTCAAATTCCATCAGGGTCGATGATGCCGACATTGCTTGATGGTGATTTTATTTTAGTTAACAAGTTTAACTATGGTTTAAAAGATCCTGTAGCCCGTAAAAAGTTTTTTGATGTTGGTTTGCCCGAACGAGGTGATGCGGTTGTATTTAAGTACCCTCGTGATCCACGTATTGATTATATTAAGCGAGTTATTGGTTTACCGGGTGATCGAATTATTTATCGCAACAAATCACTTTATATAAAAAAAGCATGTAAGCCTTCAGATGCAAAATGCCCTGAATTTGTACAAATAATTAATACGTTTACAAACAAATATACAGGCCCAGATGCTGAAAAAGGATTGAACCAATTTGAAGCGGTAATGTTTGATAAAACGCATAATATTTTAATTGATCGATATAGCATGCCAAGAACAAACCAATACTTTAAGCAAGCAGGTACTGCACCTGATGAATTCTTGGTACCTGAAGGACATTACTTTGTCATGGGTGATAATAGAGATAATTCTTTAGATGGTCGTTTTTGGGGCTTTGTACCTGAAGAAAACCTAGTTGGGCAAGCTGTCGCTATTTGGATGAGCTTTGACTTTGAGCGAGATGAAGATAGTTTCTTACCAAGTTGGGTCCCAACAAACATTCGCTTTGATCGTATTGGTGCTATTAATTAATGACGTACCATTTTAAAGAAACACAGAACCAAGCAATTACTAAACTATCTAAAAAGATTGGTTACACTTTTAATGAGCCAAGTTTACTAATACAGGCTTTAACACATCGCAGTGCTAAAGGTGAGCATAACGAGCGGTTAGAGTTTTTAGGTGATTCAATTTTAGGTTTTGTAATTGCTGAAGCGCTTTTTGAGCAATTTCCTAAACATGATGAAGGTGATTTAACTCGAATGCGTTCTAGTTTGGTTAAAGGTGTTACTTTAGCTGAGCTTGGTCGTGATTTTAACCTAGGCGAACATCTTATTTTAGGCCCTGGAGAATTAAAAAGTGGCGGTCATAGACGAGAGTCAATCCTAGAAGATGCCATTGAAGCAATTATTGGGGCAGTATATTTAGACTCTAATATAAAGCGTTGTAAAACATTAATCCTTTCTTGGTTTGCCAAACGTTTAGGTGACATTAAGCCGGGAAATGAACAAAAAGACCCTAAAACTCGTTTGCAAGAATATCTGCAAGGTAGAAAAATAGCATTACCTGTTTACGATGTTATTGATACAAGTGGTCAATCGCATAATCAGCAATTTGTTGTTCGTTGTGTGACAGAAGTTATTGATAAAGAGGTTATTGCTAAGGGCACTAGTCGACGTAAAGCAGAGCAAGCCGCTGCTCAACAAGTATTGGCATTGCTAGAATCTATGAATGCAAAAAATAAAGCAATTAAGCTAAAACAATCTCAAGCAAATAAAAGTAAAAAAGTAGCAGTCAAAAAATTGAATATCACAACATCAAAAAGTAATAAGGCCAAATAGCATATGACTAGTACAAATTCTCTTCCAACTAATTCAGGCTTAATTGCTATTGTTGGTCGACCAAATGTTGGAAAGTCTACTTTGCTTAATGCCTTGCTTGGGCAAAAAATTAGTATTACTTCACGTAAACCTCAAACAACTCGACATCGTATTTTAGGCATTTTAACTGAAGGACATCAGCAAGCTATTTTAGTTGATACTCCCGGTTTACATTCAGAAGAAAAAAGAGCGATTAATCGTTTGATGAACCGCGCAGCGAGTAGTTCAATTGCAGAAGTTGAGTTGGTTGTCTTTTTAGTTGAGGGTACTCACTGGACACCAGATGATGAACTTGTGCTAAATAAAGTTAAAAAAAGTGGCTCTTCATGTATTTTAGTTGTTAATAAGATAGATAATATTAACGAAAAAGATGATTTATTACCTCACTTGCAAAAGCTGGGTGCTATGCATAACTTTAGTGATATTGTGCCTATTTCAGCAAGTAAAGGGCAGGGTGTTGATACCATACGTAAACTTTGTTTAGCGTCGTTACCTGAGGGAGACTTTTGGTTTCCTGAAGATCATATAACAGATCGCTCTAGCCGCTTTATGGCCTCAGAAATAATTCGTGAGAAACTGATCCGCTTTACTGGAGATGAATTACCTTACTCAACTACGGTTGAAATTGAACAATTTAAAATGGATAACAAAGGTATTATTCATATTAATGCGTTAATTTTAGTTGAGCGTGACAGTCAAAAGCGCATGGTAATTGGTAATAAAGGGGAGCGTTTAAAAACCATTGGACAAGAAGCTAGACGCGATATGCAAAACTTATTTGATAGCCAAGTGTTTTTAGAAACTTGGGTAAAAGTAAAGTCTGGTTGGGCTGATGACGAACGTGCTCTGAGAAGTTTAGGGTATGGTGATGAGTACTCAGAGTAATTGATGGTAAAGCTTGGTCAATATACATTTATTCAAGCATAATTTACTCGTGTTATGTTAGTCGTTAGGAAGTCAAATGGTTGAACAGAAAGCCTTTGTTTTACATGTTCGGCCATACCAAGAGAACCAACAATTAGTTGAATTATTAACTGAACATGATGGGAAAGTTTCTGCACTTGTTTATGTAGGGCAATCAAAACGGTCAATAAAAAAAGCACTTTTACAGCCTTTTCTATTACTCAATGTCGCTTTTAAAGAGAATACAAAATATAGCTCTCGTTTGAAACTGTTAACGAGAGTTGAAGCGAACTCTAAATCCTATACTTTAACTAAAAATAGCCTTTATAGCGCTTTTTATATTAATGAATTACTTGTTCGTTTACTGACGGATAATATAGTTTGTACACCTCTCTTTTTTCAATATCAATCGACACTTTCAGCCTTATCTGAAGATCTGGCGATAGCTCCACAATTAAGAGTATTTGAGCTGTGTTTATTAGATGAGTTAGGATTAACGTTAGATTTTTCACCGGTATTTGAAGAAAATAGTGATAATGTCGCAGGCTTTTATTATGTTGCAGAACAAGGTTTTGTACCTGCTTATCATTATGCAATTAAAAATATTACAACACCTTGGTTTAATACATTACATTTACAAGCAATAGCACAACAAAGTTACGATAGAAGTAAACCTGAGTTAGTAGGCATTGATCAAACATTTAAATTATTAATGCGTCATATATTCGATCATCTTCTTGAAGGAAACCCCCTTAATAGCCGTAAACTGTTTGCGATGAAAAAATACAATACAGAGTAGCATTTTGTTAAAGTAACAGGACAACAAAAATAGAGTTGTATTATTTTTTGATATGCTATTTTAAGCCAATAAAAGAATAGAAATAAATTAAGAGAATTAAAATGAAAGATATACTATTAGGTATTAATGTTGATCATATTGCAACATTGCGTCAAGCACGAGGCACTAATTACCCTGACCCTGTTTATGCTGCGAGTGTTGCAGAGCATGCTGGAGCTGATGGAATTACAGTTCATTTACGTGAAGATAGACGTCATATTCAAGATAGAGATATTCATGTATTGAAGCAAACATTACATACTAGAATGAACTTTGAAATGGCTGTAACGGATGAAATGGTAAACATTGCTTGCGATGTAAAACCTGCTTTTTGTTGTTTAGTACCTGAAAAACGTGAAGAACTCACTACTGAAGGTGGCTTAGATGTCATTGGTCAATTATCTAAGGTAACTAGTGCTGTTGAAAAACTAGCAGCTGCAGGTATTGAAGTAAGTTTATTCATTGATGCAGATAAAGCACAAATTGATGCCGCACTTGCAACAAAGGCAACTTATATCGAAATACACACCGGACATTATGCTGATGCTGAATCAGAAGCTGCACAACAAGCAGAGTTAGCGCGTTTAATTGAAGGGATTAAATACGCTCATAATCTTGGACTAAAAGTTAATGCTGGCCATGGTTTGAATTACTTTAATGTAAAGCCTATTGCAGCTATTGAAGAAGTTATAGAGCTAAATATTGGACATGCTATTATTGCGCGTGCGGCAATTGATGGCTTGGATAAAGCCGTTAGAGATATGAAAAATTTGATGTTGGAAGCAAGAAGTTAAAGCTTGCTTTTTATATGAGAATTCTTTTGTTTTTTTTTGTTTTTATTTTGTACTATAATCAAAAAGCAATAAATGAGGTTTTCGAATATTTATTTATACCCCTGATCTTATTTTAGCGAAGGTACCTATTATAAGGGAATATAAGTGAGGAGTTATTCATGAAAGCACAAGTACGTCCTATAACGGAGAGGCGTCAAACACCACCGGAGCATTCTGAATGGTGGGTTAAATTATCACTAGCACAGAAATTTTCTGCTAGTAGTTTGGGTAAATTTGGCTATGAACTTGCTTTTGTGCGAAATGAGAATGGAAGAAACTTAGCTGTTCTCACTTGTGATTCAGGTATTGCCGTTATTACTGAAGATGGTGATATAGATACTTCCCCAGATATTCATATTCGAGACTAACAAAAATTTCTTCATTTATACCTGTTATTAATTTAAATCCTTATTAATAATAGGTATCAAAATATACAATGAATTTAACTACTCTTATTGTTTTTTAACTCAACTAATAATTTTGGTGTTGCAGCGATAACGAGATTTATCTGCTCAAAAAACTCTAAAAATTCAGGTTCTAAATCCTCTAACGAAACACCACTCTTAAGCTGAGTTTCTAACTCTTTACAAACATTTTCTAGATTAGGTACACCAGTATAACAACAAGCCCCATTGATTTTATGTAGCAGAGTTTTAAGTTGCTCTATATCTTCATCGATTAACGCTTGATTAATACCGTTTTGATTATCCGTTAAACTATCAACTAGTCCCATAAGCATCTCTTTGGCTAGTTCTTCTTTACCGCCTGTTCGACTTATTGCTAATGACCAATCAACAACAGCAGAGATATTTTTACTTATTGGTGGAATTGTCTCCGTTATATTTTTTGAAGATACTTGTGTGGGTAAGCTAGGTTTGGTGGTGTTAATAAAATGGTTTACATCACAGTATTCATAAATAATATGGTTTAGCATGGTTTCATCAATAGGCTTTGTCATATATGCATTAAAGCCTTGCTGTTGCATTTTTTCCTTTTCACCGTTCAAAGCATGTGCTGTTACTGCGATGATAGGAGTTTTGCTATTACATGTTTCTATTTTTATTGCTTTTAATGTACTTATTCCATCCATGATTGGCATTTGAATATCCATAAATATCAAATCGAAATGTTCATTTTTACATAGCTCTAACGCTTTCATGCCATTATCAGCAAGGACAACATCACTCACTTGTTCTAGTAGCAGGGCATTAATAAGTTTCAAGTTTGCTTCATTGTCGTCAACAGCTAACACTTTAATCGGTAGTATTTTTCTAATTGGGGGAAGAGCATTATCTTGCTCAGCCAATAAAGTGAAATATAGCTTATTAGCTGTGATAGGTTTGCTCAAACAGCTTAGTGCGCCATTTGCGAGCAGGGCTTCTTGTAAGCTTGGAGAGTTACTGTTGATTGCCAAATGAATATTAGCGATATAGGGTTTTATTTGCGTAATTGTTTTTTTCAGCTCACTTAATGCTGTTGCATTTCTATCATGGCCGATTAAAGCAAAGTCAAAGCTAGTGTTAGTTTGTTTTGAACCTTCAAGTACTTCTGTTAATTGAGCGAGACTTTCAACTTTAGTAACCTGCATTTTCCAGTTAACTAGAATGTCAAAAGTAGCTGCTCTGCTGTGTAGATTAGGCTCATAATATAAAATAGATTTGTTAGCTAAGCGAAGTGTATCGAGCTCATTACTTAAAGATAAGGTGTTAACATCACATTCAAACTTAAACCAAAAAGTAGAACCTTTATTCTCTTGAGAATTAAAGCCAACATCACCTTTCATTTCATAAGCAAGTCGCTGACAAATAACGAGTCCTAACCCAGTTCCACCATATAATCGTGTAATGCTTTGGTCTGCTTGAGAAAAAGCCTTAAATATTGCCTTTTTTTGTTCGCTATTCATACCAATACCAGTATCTGTTATTGATATTTTTATTGCTGCTTTTTTGCGATTAATACTTGTGTAGCTAACATCAATCATGACAGCACCTTGTTGAGTAAACTTTATAGCATTACTAACAAGGTTACCCATAATTTGCTTTATACGCATAGCATCACCTAACAAAGAGTCAGGAATGGAGTCACTAATGTTGATTGATAGCTCAATATTTTTTTTATGTGCGCTTGGTGCTAGCAGGATCAGACTGTCTTCAATAGCTTCACGCAATGAAAATGGAACACTCTCTATCACCATTTTACCTGCATCAAGTTTAGAGAAATCTAAAATGTCGTTGATAATTGTAAGTAGGTTATTTGCCGATCTATCAATAGTTTGTAAATAGTCACGCTGTGAATCACTTAGTGGGGTTTTAAGTATTTGTCTTGTGAAACCAATAACACCATTTAAAGGGGTACGTAATTCATGACTCATATTAGCTAAAAATTCAGACTTAATCTTACTTACTTCTTGAGCTTTTTTCTTAGTAATACTTAACTCAACATTTTGAATTTCAAATTGCTCTAAACTTTCACGAAGATCAACAGTAGCTTGATCAATACTACCTTGCATTTCATTTTGGTAATTACCTAATGATTGTGCCATGGCATTGATACCACTTTTTAAAAAGTTTAGCTCACCTATTAATTTTCCACTGACTCTACTTTCCAGCTTTCCTTCTCTTATTCGTTCTATAGCTTGCACCATAGAATTAATAGGTTTAGCAACATTTCTAATAAGCTTTAAAGCAAAAATTGCACTGAGTAATGAGGCGAGAAAAGCCATTGTAAAAGCAATAATATACTGACTTTGTTGATCAAATTGTATTTTGCTCTTATCTATTTGAATTGCTATGTAACCTAACGTATCAGGGGTACTGCTATTTTTATTTTCATTAAGTATCGGAGTTCGAAAAATAATAAAGTTGTCAGTATCTTCGCTTTGAGTATATGCAGGAATTTTATGTCCTGCTTTTAATCGCATTAAATTTATATCGCCATTGTAAGCACTAGTTACAAATATTTGATGATCTAAAGTGAATACGGCAATGCTTTTAACAATCCCTGATTGGCTCCGATGCGTGGCACTAATAATACGGCGTAATTCTTCGTGATTATTCTGAGTTATTGGTGCTTTACCCACAATTGCCAAGGGTTCAACTATACTCTGAGCTCTCAAATACAAAAATTCATCAAGCTCACTACTACGACTATAAGAAAAATAGCCAGCAAGCCCAATACCTATTAATGCTGTTGGCACAATAGTGAGTAGTACAACCCAATCTTTAAGACTTATTTTATGCATTATTCAATCGTATTTAATCGCGTAATTAGTGTAAAATGACCACCCTGACAATGGCTATGATGGCATAATGGTCAGATAAATAAAAACTTTTCTTGGCAAGTACTCTGGATACAATTAATGGCAAACTTTTTTAAAGAGAATACAAAAAAGCAAGTTAGCAAAAAAACAAAAAAAATAGACTGTATTACTATTGATAAGTTGGATCTAAATGGCTGTGGTGTAGGTCGTCATCTGAACAAGCCTATTTTTGTTACCGGGAGCTTACCTAGTGAAGTTGTTGAAGTTCGTATTGTAGAGCAAAAGAATAAATACATTTTAGCTAAATTACTCAAAATTAATAAAGCGAGTGAATCTCGTGTAGCTGCACAATGTAAACATTTTACTCTTTGTGGTGGTTGTGATCTACAGCATTACAATTATGGGGAACAACTGCTATTTAAACAGAGAAAAGTAGCAGAGTTATTTTCTCGTCAAGGTATTGCAAACGAAGTTATCAACCACTTGCCCTGGCAAAATACAATAGAGAGTAGCCAATGGCATTATCGTCGTAAAGCGAGAATAGGGGTACAATTTGACCGAAATTCGCAAGCAATTATTGGTTTTCGCCAAAGATCAACAAATCAACTTGTTGCCATTAAGTCATGCCCCATATTAATCAAACCAGCATGTGATATTTTTCCGGTATTAAATGATCTGCTTGCTAAGTTGACCGTTAAAAAAGCGATAGGTCATATAGAAGTAATAGCTACCGATGTGACTGATGAAAAAAATAATAACCTTCAGTTGGTGGTTCGTCAGCTTAGGCCAATAAATGTAACTGATAGTCAACTTTGGCAAGAATATGCTGAAAAGAATGCTTGGACAGTAAAATTTGTAGAAAACAGTAAAGTGTTAGAAAGTAGCAGCCAAGAAAATAGTACTACTACAGAGCCATCTCAAAGTGAGCTAAGTTATCAGCTGCATGATGATATACGTATTAACTTTTCTACGAGTGATTTTATTCAAATTAATGAGCCTGTTAATTTGGTTATGATCGAGCAAGCACTAACTTGGCTCGAACTTGAACCTAATGATCAAATACTCGATTTATTCTGTGGCCTAGGTAATTTTAGTTTACCTCTAGCTAAAAAGGTGGCTAATGTTGTGGGAGTTGAGGGTGTTCAAGTTATGGTTGATAGGGCATTAGCCAATGCTAAAGTTAATGGCATTGATAATTGTCGATTTTTTCAAACGGACTTAAATAGCTCATGGTCAGCAAATACATGGGCAAAAGAAAACTACACTAAGGTCTTGCTAGATCCTGCTAGAGCAGGAGCAGAGCAAGCTGTAGAACAAATATGTGAACTAAATATTGCAACCATACTCTATGTAAGTTGTGATCCAACAACACTAGCAAGAGATAGCCAAATTTTACTCGCCAATGGTTATAAAATTACTAAGATTGGCTTAATCGATATGTTTGCTCAAACCAAGCATGTTGAGACTATGGTTCTATTTCAGCGTTAATAACTAGTTTTTATATTTTTCAAATCAAATAAAGGAATACTCATGGTTTCGGTGCGTAAATCTCATCAAGTAGTTAGTGTCAATTTCCAACATTGGTTGGCAGAGCAAGCTTTATCGATGAGTAAAAAGCAGGCACTAGAAGAAACATGGAAAAATGTAGAAGAACATTTTCAACAACAAGAAGCGCGTCTACTTAAAGCGATGGAAATGGTAGAAATTTTATCAAGTTTAAACTTAGATAAAGACTCCTTAGTTGCGGCATTCTTGACTCCTTTATTAGAAGAAAGCCTTATTTCGAAAGATTTTGTTGATGAGCATTTTAACAAAGAAGTAGTTATGCTTTGCCAAGGCGTAGAACAAATGGCAGCAATTAAAGGTTTAGGGCAGCCTTCGTTAAATAACTCAGCTGGGTCTTCAGCAGTTATCTCATCAAATAAAGTTGATAATATTCGTCGCATGTTACTTGCAATGGTAGATGATGTACGCGCTGTTGTTATTAAACTTGCAGAACGTTTGTGCGATTTACGCGAACAAAAAAATACCGATGAAGAAAGCCGAGTCTTAGCGGCAAAAGAAAGTGCAAATATTTACGCCCCTTTGGCAAATAGGTTAGGCATAGGCCAGTTAAAATGGGAACTTGAAGATATTTCGTTCCGTTACTTACATCCTCAAGTTTATAAAAAAATTGCCACCTTGTTAGATGAAACACGTCTTGAACGTGAACGCTATATGACTGACTTTGTTAGTGATTTAAACCAACAGCTAAAAGACCTGCACATTAATGGTAACGTTGATGGGCGTCCTAAACATATTTATAGCATTTGGAAAAAAATGCAGCAGAAGTCACTAGATTTTGAGCAGCTTTTTGACGTACGAGCAGTGCGTATTGTTGTTGAAAAAGTGCAAGACTGTTACTCGGCCTTAGGCATAGTCCATACTCAATGGCATCATTTAGCAAAAGAATTTTCTGATTATGTTGCTACGCCCAAACCTAATGGCTATCAATCTATCCATACGGTTGTTCTTGGACCAGAAGGGAAATCAGTTGAAATTCAAATTAGAACAGAGCAAATGCATAAGGATGCAGAGTTAGGTGTGGCTGCTCACTGGCGTTATAAAGAAGGATCGCCAGGAGGTAAAAGTAGCGGTAAAGCGAATAGTTTTGATGAGAAAATTGGTTGGTTAAGAAAAATTCTTCAGTGGCAAGAAGATGTCAGTGAAAGTGGTGAGTTGTTAGATGAACTTCGCAGCCAAGTGTTTGAAGATAGAATTTATGTTTTTACTCCAAGCGGTGATGTCATTGACTTACCTATGGGAGCAACACCATTAGATTTTGCGTATTATATACATTCTAATGTAGGGCATTGTTGTATTGGTGCGAAAGTTTCTGGAAAAATAGTACCATTTACTTACCGCTTAAAAACAGGTGACCAGGTAGATATTCTAACCAGCAAGCAACCAAACCCTAGTCGTGATTGGCTAAACCCTAATTTAAATTATATTTATTCTTCCCGTGCAAGGGCAAAAGTTCAACATTTTTTCAAATTGCAAGATAGAGATAAACACCTTGTGCAAGGTAAAGAATTACTTGATGCAGAATTAGCAAAACTAGACTTTTTTAACGTTAGTCAAAGCCAACTTAAAGAGGCTGCAATACGCTTTAATGTAAAAACTGTTGATGATTTATATGCTGCAATTGGCTCAGGTAATGCCCGTTTACAGCAAATTATTAATTACTTTAAACAATTCGATGATAAGTTAAAACCAGTTGTTGATATTGATCCACAAAGCTTGGTTCGAGAGTCGCAAGCAAGTAAAAAGTCTCAAGTTGATAGCAATGGTATTACGGTGTCAGGGGTGGGTAATTTACTTACTCATATGGCAAAATGCTGTTCTCCTGTTCCAGGGGATGCTATTGCTGGATTTATCACGCAAGGTCGAGGGATATCTGTTCATCGTGCCGATTGCGAACAATTAGCAAACTCTCTAGCGCAACAAGCAGAGCGTTTTGTTGAAGTGCAATGGGGACTTGATGACAATCAAAGTTACCAAGTGAGTGTGCAGATAATTGCCAGTGACAGGCAAGGTTTATTTCGTGATATTTCTACTATTATTGCTAATGAAAAAGTGAGTATTGTAGGCATTGACAGTCATACAGATAGCGCTAAACAAACCATGAGTATGACTATAAACATGGAAGTAGCAAGCAGTGAATTATTGACTAGAGTTATGGAAAAAATTCGTCAAATAGATGATGTGGTTGAAGTAAAAAGACTTTAACTAATAAATAAGGTTCAATCATAAACTATAGTAATTAAGAGATTTAAATTAGATGTTAAAAAGTGATGCTTCAATAGAAAAATTACGTTGGATTATGGCAAAGTTGCGAGATCCTGAAACGGGCTGCCCTTGGGACAAAAAACAAAACTTTTCTTCTATTACAGCCCATACAATAGAAGAAGCTTATGAAGTAGTTGATGCGATAGAACAACAAGACTTTGTTGAATTAGAAAAAGAGTTAGGCGACTTACTTTTTCAGGTGATTTTTTATAGCCAGCTTGGTCAAGAACAGCAATTATTTGACTTTGATAAGGTGGTTGCAGCGATATGTGAAAAGTTAATTCGTAGGCATCCGCATGTTTTCTCTGATAAATCATTATTAACAGATGCAGAAATCAAAGCAAACTGGGAAAATGAAAAAGCAAAAGAAAGGGCTTTAAAAAACATACCAGAAGACAATATTAGCTCTATCAGTGTATTAGCTGATATCCCTAAAAATTTACCTGCTTTATCGCAAGCCGCAAAAATTCAAAAACGTTGCTCTCATGTCGGTTTTGACTGGGATGACATTAATGATGTCTTTGCAAAAATAGAAGAAGAAGTACAAGAAGTTAAAGAAGAGCTAGATGCAAAAGAAATTGATAAAGCTGCGTTAGGTGAAGAATTGGGAGATTTAATGTTTGCTGTGGTAAATTTATGTCGTCACGCAAAACAAGATCCTGAAACCTTACTGCGCCAAGCAAATCAAAAGTTCACTAAACGTTTTCATGGTGTAGAAGCACAAGTGAGTACATCAGGTAACGATTTTTCAGAGCATAGCCTTGAACAATTAGAGCAATATTGGCAGCAAGTAAAGGTGCAAGAGAAAAAATAATGGCGAAACTTCAATCATCAAATATTGAATTAGGAAAACGTTTATTGGTGCAAGATAACCATGTAACGATTGGATTAACAAACCCTAAAAGTCCTACTAACGTTGGCGGCGTTATGCGAGCTGCAGGATGTTATAGTGTCGATCAAGTTGTTTACACTGGTCATCGCTATACGCATGCAGCAAAGTTTATAGGGTCAAAAAACAACACAGATACCCAAAAATCTAGTGAGCAAATTCCGCTTATTGCAATTGAAAATTTTTTACAGTTAGAGTCGCCAAATATGAGCGAACGGCTGGAAAAATTGCCCGAATCGACTAAACTTATTTGTGTTGATTTAGTGGAAGGGGCGACGCCATTGCCTCACTTTCAACACCCGGAGCAAGCTTTTTATATTTTTGGCCCTGAAGATGGCACTATTGCACAAGAAGTAATTGATCAAGCTGATGATGTTGTTTATGTACCCACTGTTGGCTGTATGAATTTAGCAGCTTCTGTGAATGTATTACTTTATGATAGATTAGCTAAATCATTAGTAAAGCAAGATATAGTTGAAACAGATAATGCACTTATTAGAAAAAGCAGGGATACCAATAATACTGCTATAGTTAAGGAAAAAGTGTCGTAGGAATAACAGAAATGGATAAAACCATAAATGAAAAGCCTGATCTCGAGTTAACTCAATGCCCAGTTTCACCAATGGCGCAAAGTAGAACTAAAAAGTTTTTCCTAAAAATTATTGGATTATTCTTTGTTGGTTTGGCTATTTTAGGAGTGATTTTACCCATACTACCTACAACCCCTTTCTTGCTAGTTGCAGCTGCTTGTTTTGCAAAGTCATCGCCAAGATTGCAAAAAAAGCTGTTGGATAATAAAACTTTTGGCCCCTTAATTCATGAATGGCAGCAGCATCGTTCTATTCCGCGTAAAGCTAAAAGAATTGCATTACTTACCATTATTCTTTCTGTTGTTTGGTCTGCCTACCTTTTGAAGGACGCTATGCTAATTGCAATAGTTTTTGCGTTAGTTATTGGGCCATTTATATTTTTATGGCGGCTACCCGTAAGTAAGTAATTCAAATACTTCACCTCAGTATTTGAATTACTTTATAGCTAATAGCTACTCTTATGATTTTTTATCTAATTGCTAGCTGTGGTATTTTTTAATCAGCTAATGCCTTATTCACTAAAATAGCTAAATGCTCAGGTAATGGCAGTGTTAGGGCTATTTTATGACCTCTTTCAGACATTTTGTTCCATGTTAGCTTAACAATACGAATAATTTTTGCTTCATTATCTGCTGCAATATATTTAGCGGCAAACTCATCAAAATAGTGCTCAAGAAAAACTAAACAAGCGACATCTTCTAATGCTTGGCTATCATCACTTGCTTCTGCTTTTCCTTTACGGACTAAATCTTTACTAATGATTGCTGCTGTTTGTTCCGCTTGCTCAGCATCATAGCCATGTTCAAGCATTATTGATGCAGCCAACTCTCCATGAAACTTTCCTAAAGCTGTACGCCATTGATAATAGCCCGCTTTACCTTGTTCAAACTCAGTACGTTTTAAGTGCCAACGTTTAATGTGTTGAGCACGTACGGCTATTTGTAATAGCTCACTGGCATCATCCCAATGTGTGGCTAAGCAGTTAGACATGCGTTGACCGTATATAAGTTCTTTAGGGTATTCTATGCCATCAACTAAGGTGATATTAGTGTCAGTTTGATTGATATTATCTATAGCAGATATTACTTTTTTTAAAGATGTAGTCATGTGGCTCGTTAAGTCATTAATTGGATAATTATCATAACCATTTATCATCAACAAAAAAATGCTTATTTTTAACGTTCAGATGCGTGTTGTTATTGTTGTTGGTCTTGATTTTACGTATAATGCGTTCCCGTCCTGCTTGATTTACATTTGCTGCTTATTTCATTCACCTTTTAGTACTTTTTCACTAAAAAGGAAAGTAGTTATAGTTAATTTTATTGTAAATATAAAGCACAAAATTTCAGTTTTCCTTACATCGGTGTAGACATGACAACTAGATATATTTTTGTTACTGGCGGCGTAGTTTCGTCTCTTGGTAAAGGTATTGCAGCAGCATCACTAGCAGCAATCCTTGAAGCACGTGGTTTAAAAGTAACCATGTTGAAACTTGACCCTTATATTAACGTTGATCCAGGCACCATGAGCCCAATTCAGCATGGTGAAGTTTTTGTTACTGAAGATGGCGCAGAAACCGATCTTGATTTAGGTCACTACGAGCGCTTTATTCGTACTAAAATGACCAAACGCAATAACTTTACTTCAGGCCGTATTTACCAAGATATTCTTGCGCGTGAACGTAAAGGCGAATTTTTAGGTGCAACGATTCAGGTTATTCCTCATATTACTAATGATATCAAACGTCGTGTAATTGAAGGTGCTGAAGGTTACGATATCGCTATGGTTGAAGTTGGCGGCACTGTTGGTGATATGGAATCACAGCCTTTCTTAGAAGCAATTCGTCAACTAGCACTTGAAGTGGGCCGCGAACGTGCAATGTTTATGCACCTTACTCTAGTACCTTACTTAGCGGCTTCAGGTGAAATTAAAACCAAACCAACACAACATTCAGTGAAAGATTTACGCTCTATCGGCATATTACCTGATTTATTGGTTTGTCGATCAGACCGCGCTATTCCTAATGCAGAGCGTGCTAAAATAGCTTTATTCACCAATGTTGAAGAAAAAGCTGTTGTATCAATGCGTGATGTTGACAGTATTTATAAAATTCCAGCGTTGTTAAAAGCACAAGGTACAGATGAAATTGTTGTTAAACGCTTTGGTTTAGAAGTACCTGAAGCTGACTTATCTGAATGGGAAGAAGTGCTTTATCATGAAGCGAACCCTAAAGGCGAAGTTAATATTGGCATGGTAGGTAAATATATTGAATTACCTGATGCCTATAAATCAGTGAACGAAGCGTTAAAACATGCAGGCCTTAAAAATCAAGTAACGGTTAATATTAAATATGTTGACTCACAAGACGTTGAAGTTAAAGGCGTTGAGTTATTATCTGAACTAGATGCTATATTAGTTCCTGGTGGTTTTGGTGAGCGTGGTGTTGAAGGCAAAATTTTAGCCGCACAATACGCCCGTGAAAATAAAGTACCTTATTTAGGTATCTGTTTAGGTATGCAAGTAGCACTTATTGAATTTGCCCGTAATGTTGCTGGTTTGGAAAATGCACATAGTACTGAGTTTAATGCTGAAACACCGCATCCTGTTGTTGGTTTAATCAGCGAGTGGCTTGATGAAGAAGGTCAAGTTGAGTACCGCAGTGAACAATCTGATTTAGGCGGTACTATGCGTTTAGGTTCGCAATTATGTCATCTTGTGAAAGATACCAAAGCTTGCGAGGTATATGGTAGTGAAACTATTAATGAAAGACATCGTCATCGTTATGAGGTAAATAATAACTACCGTGAACAATTAAGCAAAGCGGGTATGGTATTTTCAGGGTTATCAACGGATAAGAGTTTAGTTGAAGTGGTTGAAATACCAGAACACCCATGGTTTATTGCTGGACAGTTTCATCCTGAGTTTAATTCAACTCCACGTGATGGACATCCATTATTTGAAAGCTTTGTGGCTGCCTCTTTTGAACATCAAAAGCAGCAATCTAGTTAAACTAATCGTAATTTAAAACCGTAGCCATGTGCTGCGGTTTTTGTTTATATATTATCATTGAAGTAAAAAATTTAAATTTAACTTTCTGTAAAGGAATAATAATGTCAAACATTAGTAAAATTTTAGCTCGCGAAATCATGGATTCACGCGGAAACCCAACAGTTGAAGCCGATGTATATCTTGAGTCTGGCGCTTTTGGACGTGCAGCTGCACCTTCTGGCGCATCAACAGGTTCTCGCGAAGCATTAGAATTACGTGATGGTGATAAAGCACGTTATTTAGGTAAAGGTGTATTAAACGCTGTTGCCGCTATCCGTAACAACATTACTCCTGCGCTAATTGGTCAAAATGCTTTAGAACAAGCTAGCATTGATCAAATCATGATTGATTTAGATGGCACTGAAAACAAAGAGCAATTCGGTGCGAATGCTATTTTAGCTGTTTCATTAGCTGTTGCTAAAGCTGCTGCTGCTGATAAAGGTGTGCAATTATTTGAGCACATTGCTGACTTAAATGGCACTCCGGGCGTTTACAGCTTACCAGTACCAATGATGAACATCATCAACGGTGGCGAACATGCAGATAATAAC
>CAXIBS010000025.1:0-23049 GCA_964022585.1 uncultured Colwellia sp. | reverse complement strand
GAGTAGTACTAGCATTATAGTTGACTATAATGGAAACCAAGTTTTATCCTCTTTTGAACGCATTGATTTTGGCTCTTTTAGTTGGGCTATTATATCTGAAATTGATGAACCGGAAGCTTTTGCTTCTATTCACCGAAATACTATGTTCATGCTTTTACTTATGGTAGTGGTTGTTATTGTCATTGTTATCGTAGGAATAATTATTGGTAACCGTATGACCAAACCGATTGCTCATATATCAGATATTGCGCAGCGCGTATCAAAAGGTGATTTGACACTTCATGTTGAAAAAACATCAAATGATGAAGTTGGTGATCTACAAGAAGCTATAGAGCAAATGATAAATAACTTGTCAAAAATGGCAGGTAACATCTCAGGCATTGCTATTCAGCAGGCATCAGCTTCTGAAGAACTTGCTTTAATTACGACACAAACAAGTAATACGTTAACTGAGCAGCAAGGTATTTCTGAGCAATTGGCTACAGCGATGCAAGAAATGGGAGCGACATCTAATGAGGTTGCGGTAAGCACTTCAAACACATCTTCAGCTGTGGAAAATATAAAAAATAAAATTGATGATGGCTCTACTAAGTTAGACGAAACATATCACTCAATAATAGCTATGACTGAAAATATTCAGTTAACAGAGCAAAGCGTCCAGAAAGTGAGAACTGACTTTGAACAAGTAGTAAATATTTTAGATGTAATCAAAGCAATTGCTGATCAAACTAACTTGTTAGCATTAAATGCGGCTATTGAAGCGGCACGGGCTGGTGAGCAAGGACGAGGCTTTGCTGTAGTTGCTGATGAAGTACGTCAATTAGCATTTCGCACACAAGAGTCCACCAAAGAAATTGATAATATGATCAATGTCATAATGGAAGGCGCTAACTCATCAGTTAACGTGATGGCTGATAGTGTAGTTCAAGCTAACTCTGTTCAACAAAATGCTCAAGCTGCGTTAGAGTTAAATAAAATTGTTGAAAATGATATGAATGAAATTAGTGACTTTAGCATTCAAATCGCTACAGCAGCTGAGGAACAATCAGTGGTAGTTGAAGACATACTGAAAAATATTGAATCGTTAAACCAAGGCGTAATGGAAACGAGCCAAGCAACAGATAATATTGCTGAATCTAGTGTTGAATTAGCACGTTTATCTACAGAGTTGGAGAAGGAATCAGCGGAGTTTAAAACGAAATAAACTTTTTTGATTAAAAACACATTTTAATGAATGTTTAATTGATTTTAATCGATATTTCAGTTTTTATTACGCTTGTACCAAAATAATCTTCTGGTAGAATCAGTTATAATTTTTTGTTTATAGGTAGTTAAGTCGACATGGTTATAAAAGCTAAAAGCCCAGCGGGATTTGCCGAGCAATATATAGTCGAGTCTATTTGGAATGGAGGATTTCCTCCAGGATCGATTTTACCTGCAGAGCGTGAATTGTCTGAGTTGATTGGTGTAACTCGAACAACATTAAGAGAAGTATTACAGCGCTTAGCTAGAGATGGTTGGCTAACAATAAAACACGGTAAGCCAACGAAAGTTAATAACTTTTGGGAAACATCTAGCTTAAATATACTAGAAACATTAGCTCAGCTAGATCAAGAAGGCATTCCTGATCTAGTAGATAACTTACTTTCAGCACGTACTAATATTAGTGCTATATATGTTCGTGGTGCGATAAAAAATAATCCAGAAAAAACAATTGAGTTATTAAGCTCTTATGTTGACGTGGAAGACACAGGTGAAGCATTTGCTGAGTTTGATTATAAACTAAATAAAGCATTAGTTACTGCCTCAGGAAATTCAATATATCTACTGATCTTAAACGGCTTCAGAGGCCTTTATTCACGTATCGGTCGTTTGTATTTTGCTCACCCTATGGGACGTGAAATTTCTAGAACTTATTATCAAAAATTAATTGAGCTAGCGAAAGAGAATCGATTTGATGACTCTATTTTTGCGGTGAGAAAATATGGTATCGAGTCTGGAAAACTTTGGGCAGACTTAAAAGATGATGTGTTTAAAGAACTTAGCACCGATTAATTTCACTCTTGTAAAATAATGCTTAAGGCGACACTAGTCGCCTTTTTAATGTTCGGGTTTATAATCTACTCTTGCTCTTTTATCTTATTAGAACATTGAGCAATAACTTCATCTTTTCCTTCTTTATTTTCTTGTACTATTTTTACATCGAATTGCCATAGATAATGTAAATGCTTGAGTACTTCATTTTTAGAATCTCCTAATTCAATACCATTATGTGGAATGTAGCGTAGTGTAAGGGATCTATCACCATCAATATTTGCATTAATTATTTGAATGTTAACTTCTAGATTACTGAGATTGTATTGATCAGCTAATTTATGTCTAATTTTTTTATAGCCTTGCTCATTATGAATTGCACCTATTTCAACGTAGTTGTTTTTTTCATCATCATGAATATGAAAAAGTTTGAAGTCACGGATGAGTTTTGGTGATAAATATTGGCTTATAAAGCTTTCATCTTTAAAATTTTCCATTGCAAAATGTAGCGTATCTAACCAATTACTTCCGGCAATTTCTGGAAAAAATTGTTTATCTTCTTCTGTAGGGTGCTCACAAATACGCCTTATATCTACGAACATATTAAACCCTAAAGCATAAGGATTAATGCCTGAATAATACTTGCTATTGTATTCTTGCTGAGCAACTACATTGGTATGGCTATGCAAAAATTCCAGCATAAATTTGTCAGTAACTAAGCCCTCATCATACAGGTGGTTTAATATAGTGTAGTGCCAAAAACATGCCCAGCCTTCATTCATTACTTGGGTTTGCTTTTGTGGGTAAAAGTATTGTGATATTTTTCTAACTATTCTTACAATTTCACGTTGCCAAGGCTTTAGTAAAGGAGCATTTTTCTCAATAAAGTACAGTATGTTTTCTTGTGGCTCCGAAGGGTATTTATATTTACTTTCATTATTTTCATCGCTGCCATCAGTGGTTGTACGCCATAACATATTAACTTGAGATTGAAGATATTCTTCTCTAGCTTTTTGTCGCTCTAATTCTTCATCAAGTGAAATTTTTTGAGGTCGTTTATATCTATCTACACCATGATTCATTAAGGCGTGACAAGCATCTAAAGTCGCTTCGACTTCATCTATGCCATATTGATGTTCGCATTTTGCTATATAGTTTTTTGCAAAGAGCAAATAATCAATAATAGAGCTAGCATCGGTCCATGATTTGAATAAATAATTACCTTTAAAAAATGAATTGTGACCATAACAAGCGTGAGCCATCACTAGCGCTTGCATTGGCATGTTGTTTTCTTCCATTAAGTATGAAATACATGGGCTAGAATTTATCACTATTTCATAGGCTAACCCCATTTGTCCTCGTTTGTAGGTTTGCTCTGTTTGAATAAACTTTTTACCAAAGGTCCAATGGTTATAACCAATAGGCATGCCTACACCTGCGTATGCATCCATCATTTGTTCTGCGGTAATGACTTCTATTTGGTTTGTATAAGTATCTAAACGATAATGATTTGCCACGCGAGCAATTTCACTTTGATATTGTGCCAATAGCTCGAAAGTCCAATCAGGACAGTCGTTCAATGGTCTTGATTGTTGAGTCACTTCTGAATTGTCTTTTTTATTTTGTGTGACCATAATTTCACCTATATCCTATTTATAGTAATCAAGCTCTGTCACTACACTACTGTTAAAATTACGCTGCTATTTATGCAACATTTTTAACATTTCTTTTGAATAGTTTTCTGAAAACAGGGTATATATCTGCAACTTCCTTAATGTGTTGTATAGCAAAATTAGAATGTGTTTCGATCACTTGTTGATATTGTTGCCATAATGTTTGATGAGCTCGTTGAGTTATTTCTATGTAGCTAAAGTAACGTGTTTTAGGAAGTATTTTATTTATAAGTAGGGATTTACAATGTGGAGAATCATCAGCCCAATTATCGCCATCAGATGCTTGAGCACCATAGATATTCCATTGATTATCATCGTATCTCTCTGTAATGATCTTATCCATCAACTCTAAAGCACTAGATGCGATGGTTCCTCCCGTTTCTTGTGAATAGAAAAATTCATGCTCATCTACTTCTTTGGCTTGGGTGTGATGGCGAATGTATATTACGTCAATATTTTTGTAGGTCCTGCTTAAAAATAAATAAAGTAAAATGTAAAATCGCTTGGCCATTTCTTTCGTTGCTTGATCCATTGAACCAGACACATCCATTAAACAGAACATCACTGCTTTTGATGTTGGTACAGCTTGTTTCGCGAAGTTTCTAAAGCGTAAATCGAATGTATCAATAAATGGAACTTTTCTTATCTTTTCTTCAATGGTATTTATTTTGTCATTAAGCTCTTTTTTTGCATTTATGTGCTCATGCTTGTCTTGTTCTATCAGGTCTAACTCATGCTGGTATGCTTTAAGCTGTTTACGTTTTGATGATGTCATTGCAATTCGTCTTGCGATTGAGCCTTGTAAAGATTTTACAATATCAATATTAGAAGGAACTCCTTCAGCACAAAAGCCTGAACGAACGGTTTTGTATTCAATAAGTTTATCGAGTTGGTTTTTTTCTAAGTTAGGCAGTTCTAAATCTTCAAAAAGTAAGTTTAGATACTCTTCCTTTGATATTGAAAAAGTGAAGTCATCCTCTCCTTCGCCTTTATCACTGGCTTCGCCTTCTCCACTTCCTTGCCCTTTTTGACCAGGCGGCTTTGCTATACGATCACCTGTGGTAAACTGATCGTTACCAGGATGAACTCTATCTCTTGTACCACCACTACCTTGATGAAAAACAGGTTCAGACAAATCTTTTTTAGGAATAACAATATTTTCACCGGAACTTAAGTCTGTAATACCACGTTTATTTATGGCATCAGATACTGACTTTTTTATCTGGTTCTTATAACGTCTTAAAAAACGCTGACGGTTAACAGTGCTTTTATTTTTACTATTTAGCCGTCTATCAATAAAATTAGACATTGTTAACTCCTTATCTCTTTGCTTATCTACTTAGTTCGCTCTAGACCTAAGCTAGAGTGCTTAAGCTTATTAAAGAGATACTACTTAAGAAGACTTCCTCACACGTAAGTACCATTCAGACAATAATCTGACTTGTTTTTGGGTGTAGCCTTTACTCATCATACGCTCGACAAAATCATCATGTTTTTGTTGATCATCTTTTGATGTTTTTGAGTTAAAAGAAATAACAGGCAATAGATCTTCAGTGCTCGAAAACATTTTTTTCTCGATAACCGTGCGCAATTTTTCGTAACTTACCCACGACGGGTTGTGGCCATTATTGTTAGCTTTAGCTCTTAGCACAAAGTTAACTATTTCATTACGAAAGTCTTTCGGGTTACTGATACCCGCAGGTTTTTCTATTTTCTCAAGTTCATCATTCAGCGATTGTCTGTCGAATAATTGTCCAGTTTCTGCATCACGGTACTCTTGATCTTGAATCCAAAAGTCAGCATAAGTAACATACCGATCAAAAATATTTTGTCCGTACTCTGAATAAGACTCTAAATAGGCTGTTTGAATTTCTTTCCCGATAAACTCTATATAATGAGGAGTTAAATATCCTTTGATAAACTCTAAATAGCGTTCGGTTGTTTCTTTAGGTAACTGCTCTCTTTCTACTTGCTGCTCAAGTACATAGAATAAGTGAACAGGGTTAGCGGCAACTTCAATGTTGTCAAAATTAAAGACCCTAGAAAGTATTTTGAAAGCAAAACGGGTTGACAGGCCTGACATACCTTCGTCAATACCAGCATAGTCTTTATATTCTTGGTAAGATTTTGCTTTTGGATCAGTATCTTTTAATGTTTCGCCATCATAAACTCTCATTTTTGAATAAATACTAGAATTATCAGGATCTTTTAATCGAGATAGCACTGAAAATTGAGCCAAAATTTCTAGAGTGTCAGGTGCGCACTGTGCAGTTTTTAACTCACTGTGCTCTAGTAATTTTTTATAAATGTTAACTTCTTCAGAAATACGCATGCAATAAGGGACTTTTACTATATAAACCCTGTCTAAGAAAGCTTCGTTATTTTTGTTATTTCTAAAGGTTTGCCACTCGGATTCATTTGAATGTGCTAGTAAAATTCCATTAAAAGGCAGGGCAGATAAACCTTCGGTTGGGTTGTAATTACCCTCTTGGGTAGCTGTGAGTAGCGGATGTAGCACTTTTATTGGTGCCTTAAACATTTCTACAAACTCCATCACCCCTTGATTTGCTCTACATAGTGCGCCTGAATAGCTATAAGCATCAGCGTCATTTTGCGCGAAGTGCTCTAACTGTCTTATATCAACCTTGCCTACAAGTGCAGAAATATCTTGATTGTTATCATCACCAGGCTCTGTTTTTGCAATGGCAACTTGGTCTAGGATTGATGGGTATATTTTTACAACTTTGAACTTAGCTATATCGCCCTTAAACTCGTGTAAGCGCTTAGCCGCCCAAGGAGATATGATGCTATTGAGATAACGCTCAGGGATGTTGTACTCATCTTTTAAAATCTTCCCATCTGAGTGAACATCAAATAAGCAGAAAGGGTGATCATTTACCGGGCTACGAACACCATTTGCACTAAGAACATAAATTGGTTCTTGTTGCATTAATGCCTTTAATTTTTCAGCAAGTGAAGACTTACCACCACCTACGGGACCAAGGAGGTAGAGAATTTGTTTTTGCTCTTCTAAGCCTTGAGAGGCATGTTTTAGGTAAGAAACAATCTGCTCTATGGCTTCTTCCATACCATAAAAGTCGGTAAAAGCAGGGTATCTATTTATTACCCTATTAGAAAATATTCGACTTAATGTTGGTTCAGTTGAAGTATCAACTACCTCGGGTGTACCGATGGCATTAAGAAGCCTTTCTGAGGCGCTAGCATAGGCAAGTTTATCATCTTTACAAAGCGACAAGAATTCTTGCAGGCTAAACTCTTCTTGCTGTGCTTGTTCATAACGCGATTGATAATGTTGAAAAATAGTCATAATCATCTCCTATGGTTGCGTGTAACTACCAATATTTATTATGTTTATGTCTTATTTTAAGATTAGCTGTTTTAGCTGATTTTGCTAACAAAAATTGTAAATAAAATATATATGTACTTTAGAAACTCTATATTTATGAGATGTTTTTTATATTTTTATTGTGTTATTTTTCAAGTTTAAACAGTTCAGGTTGATAGCCGTTTAATATTCAATTTTTTCATTCGTGATCTTAGCGTACTGTCGGGCATACCTAACGCTTTTGCTGCACCATTGTCCCCACCAATACGCCAGTGATAGTCAGTTAATATTTCAATAATATGGGCTTTTTCAACATCAGCTAGAGTCTTCTTAAAATTTTTATTTACTTGCTTATTTTTAGGGAAATTTTGTTGAATATTTAGTAGTTCAGATGTTGATAAAATGACTTCTCGTTCTAAAATATTTTGTAATTCTCGAATATTCCCTGGCCAATGATAGGCTGAGAGTTTAGCTAAGCTCCGTTTATTTATACCTTGAATGTTTTTATTAAGTTTGCCATTTAATTGTTTTAAAATGCCGTGACATAGCAAAGGAATATCTTCTAAACGCTCCCTCAATGCAGGTATTTTTATAGGGAATACATTTAAACGATAATATAAATCCATTCTAAATAACCCTTGCTCTACCATCGAAAGTAAATCTCTATTTGTAGCGACAATGACTCTAATATCAACTTTAATTGTTTTACTCCCTCCTACGCGTTCGAATTCTCTTTCTTGTAAAACACGTAGTAATTTACTTTGTGCTTCTAAGGGTAATTCACCAACTTCATCTAAGAATAGAGTTCCTTTGTCTGCTAATTCAAAGCGGCCTTTTCGCCTTTCATTTGCATTCGTAAAAGCCCCTTTTTCATGGCCGAATAGCTCTGACTCTAATAGGTTAGCGTTAAATGCCGCACAATTGACTTTAACTAAAGGTGAGTTATATCGTTGGCTTAATTGATGCAGGTTTCTAGCGACAAGCTCTTTACCTGTGCCATTTTCGCCAAGTATTAAGACGGTGCTGTCTGTTTTAGCTACTATATCAATTTGCTGTAACATTTCTTGATAGGCAGGTGTGTTTCCTTCTAAACCTGTACCACTCCATGTTTTGTTGATTTCATCTTGTAGGTAGCTATTTTCTTCTTGCAGCTTTTCAGTTAAATCTTGTACTTTTTTGAGTGCAGCTCTTAACTTATTATCAGCAGAACGTTGCTGACTAACGTCACGAAAAATTGCAACAGCACCTATCAGCTCTCCATCTTTATAAACAGGAGTTGAAGTATATTCTACAGGAAAGTTGCTTCCATCTTTTCGCCAAAAAACCTCATTCGTTATTTTACGCTCTATCCCATCTCGCATTGTGTTATAGATGTGACATTCGTGACAAGGGTATGGACTGCCATCTTCATGGCTGTGATGATGGTACTCATGTATATTTTTACCTAATAATTCTTCTGCCGGCCAACCTGTCATTTGCTCTGAAGCTGGGTTTATAAATACAGCGTTACCATTAATATCAAAGCCATAAACTCCCTCGCCAACTGCATTGAGTAATAAGTTTGAATTGACTAAGAAATTTTCAATTTGATTTGACATAGGTAAGTAGCTCTAACGCATGAATACTATTAGGAAACACGAAATATCGTGGATTATGCAAAGTAGTTTAAATCTGTTTTAAACAAAAGAAAAGTTAATGTGGGTGTTTGACTCTTAATAAAGGAGGAGGGAGTTCGGAGTAAATAAATTTAAATGTGTAAGAGTCTAGAATGAATATTCTATTATTTGAATAATGATTAATTAAATTCAAAGTATGAAAAACAGATGACTTTGTTTTCCATACTTTATCTTTTTTATCATTACTGGAATTAACCAAAGTTAGCTTGGGCAAAGTCCCAGTTAGCTAATGCCCAGAATGCTTCCATATACTTAGGACGTAAATTACGGTAATCGATATAGTAAGCATGCTCCCATAAATCAACAGTGATTAACGGTGTAACACCTTCTTCTGTGATTGGTGTTGCAGCATTAGACGTATTTACTATTGCTAAACTACCATCTGCATTTTTTACCAACCAAGTCCAGCTTGAACCAAAGTTGTTTATGGCACTGTCAGTAAATTTTTCTTGAAATTGTGCAAATGATCCAAACGTTGCATTAATGGCATCAGCTAATGCACCTGTTGGTTCATTACCACCATTTGGACTTAAGCTGTTCCAATAAAAAGTATGATTCCATATTTGGGCTGCATTATTAAAAATACCAGCAGAAGAAGATTTTACTATTTCTTCTAGTGATTTATCAGCAAACTCAGTGCCTTCAATTAAACCATTAAGTTTAACCACGTAAGTATTATGGTGCTTGCCATAATGAAATGATAATGTTTCAGCAGAAATATGTGGTTCTAACGCGCTTTGCTCATAAGGTAATGCAGGTAATTCAATAGCCATGGTGTTCTCCAATTTTCTTTATTTAAATGTTTTAACGAATAAAGAGTGTGTTTTTCTTAAAACTTGAGTAAAATACTCAAGTATTAGTTTTATACTATATAGACTTCCTACTGTATAGGTTTTCTTATTCTATTTTTCAAGTGCTTTACTTAAAAATGGTATTAATTGTGAAGTATTTATTATATTGAATTGAAAAGTGAGTTTTTGACTCCATAACTTGTATTCAAGAGAATTCAGATTAATATAATAAGTATTATTTTTTAGAGGTTACTATGGATACTATTGAGCGTATTAAAGAACAAATTAGCGAAAATACAGTATTACTGTATATGAAAGGCTCACCTAAACTACCAAGTTGTGGTTTTTCTTCACAAGCTTCTCAAGCATTAATTAACTGTAATGAGCAATTTGCTTATGTTGATATTTTACAGAATCCAGATATTAGAGCTGAATTGCCAAAATATGCTGATTGGCCAACATTTCCACAACTGTGGGTTGAAGGTGAGTTAGTTGGCGGATGTGACATCATTTTGGAAATGTTTCAGCAAGGTGAGTTACAAACTTTAGTTAGCGAAGCAGTTGCTAAAAATAGCACTGAAGATAATAGCGCTGAGTAATTATTAAATTTGTTAAAATAGCTACAAAACGATTATAGTGAGTAGTTATTATTTTTTTCAATAAAAATGGAGTATAAGATGAGTGTATTAGTTGGTCGTCCAGCACCGGACTTTACCGCTGCAGCAGTATTAGGTAGTGGTGAAATTGTTGATAGTTTTACATTAAGTGAAGCTATTAAAGGTAAAAAAGCTGTTGTGTTTTTCTACCCATTAGATTTTACTTTTGTATGTCCGTCTGAGTTATTAGCTTTTGATCACCGTATGGATGAGTTTAAAAGTCGTGGCGTAGAAGTTATTGGTGTTTCAATTGATTCACAGTTTTCTCATAATGCATGGCGTAACACTGCAGTAAATGATGGTGGTATTGGTCCAGTACAATATACTTTAGTTGCTGATGTTAAACATGAAATCTGTCAAGCATATGATGTTGAGCATCCAGATGCTGGCGTTGCGTTCCGTGGCTCATTCTTAATTGATGGTGAAGGTAATGTTCGTCACCAAGTAGTTAATGATTTACCACTAGGTCGTGATGTTGATGAAATGTTACGTATGGTAGATGCTTTACAATTCCACGAAGATCACGGTGAAGTTTGTCCTGCTGGTTGGAATAAAGGCGATAAAGGTATGACAGCATCTCCAGATGGTGTTGCAGCATACCTTACAGATAATGCTGATAAACTATAAATAGCTAACCTTCGCTACTTTTCTTGTGTAGAAAGTAGCGTTTATTAGATATTAAAAAAGGCTAATATTGAATAAATATTAGCCTTTTTTATGTGCGAATTTTAGTTTACAGAAAACTAATTATTCATCGTCATTATCAGGTAGAGAATTAGCCAATGGCCAACCGCCAAGCGTATGCCATTTGTTAACAATGTGACAAAACAGTTCCGCTGTTTTTTCTGTATCATACAGAGCTGAATGGGCTTCACTGTTATTAAAATCAATTTCAGCAGCAATACATGCTTTTGCTAAGACTGTTTGTCCTAAAGCTAACCCAGCAAGTGTTGTGGTATCAAAGCTAACAAAAGAATGAAATGGGCTACGCTTTATATTACATCGCGTTGTTGCAGCATTTAAAAAGCCGAGATCAAAGGCTGCATTATGAGCTACAATAATTGCACGTTGGCATCCGGCAACTTTCATTTTTTTTCTTACGAGTTTAAATAGTGCTTTTAAAGCAACATCTTCATCAACCGCACCACGTAATGGATTGGTTGGATCAATACCAGTAAACTCTAATGCTTTTGGTTCTAGGTTTGCGCCTTCAAATGGGTTTACATTAAATTGTATTGTTTCATCTATAGAGAGCTTGCCACTTTTTTCATCTAGAGATAATACTGAAGCAGCTATTTCTAATAATGCATCAGTTTGGGCATTAAACCCTGCTGTTTCAACATCAATAACAACGGGGAAATAACCTCTAAAGCGTTGTGATAAAAGGGGAGGAGATTGTTCATTAAGGGCTTGTGACTCTACACTTTCTGGCATGTTAGTTTAGATTATTGATGTTACTAAGATTTGCAGGGATTATCTCAGAAAAAAAGTATAAAGACGAGAGAGAAACAGATACTAGTAGTTAATAAAATAAGCATAAAGTGTTAAAGTAATTTTAAGGTAGGGCGATATAAAGAGTGTCGCCTATTAATTTTGTTGCAAAAACTATGAAAAAACTATTTCTTGAAACAAATAAACCATTCATTACACATTATTATTTAAGAGCTTTCTTGAATGTGAAAGCATTACTCTTTTTTAGTGTGTTGTATTGTGCTTTCATTAATAATGCACAGGCTGGAATACGCCAATACAGCGCTACTATTCAAACGTCTCAATGGCAATTAGCAAATGACTCCCGCTTGCAATGTACCTTAGCACACCAAATACCTCATTATGGTCAAGCACGATTTTCTGCTAAGGCTAGTCGAAAGTTGAACATGGAATTTGAGTTAGACATGATGCTTTTACCTGATAATTATTCTCTTGCTCAGGTTCGTAGTGAATCACCTAAATGGCGACCAGGCTATGGCGGTAGAGTTTTAGCGAATATGAAACTATACAAACAGTTTAATCCTAGCTTACCTAAAAAAGTAGCGTGGACAATGTTAAGTGAATTAGAACAAGGTATGAGCCCAACTTTTTATTATGACGACTGGTATAGTGAGCAAGATAAAATATCCGTTAGTTTATCAACTGCTCGTTTTAATAATGCTTATAGAAACTTTGTTGCCTGTGTAGGTAATTTACTTAATTACAGTTTTGATGATATCTCTTATACCGTTCTAAATTATCAGTCGAATAGTGATAAATTTACTAAAGCTTCGCAAAGACGAATTGATATGATTCGTGAGTATTTAAGTTTAGACCCAAAACTAGAGTTAGTGCTTATTGATGCTTATTCAGATAGTTATGGCGGTCGTTGGACTAACTTAAAATTATCAGAACGTAGAGCTTTAAAGATACGAGATTACTTTGTTAAAAACGGTATCAACGCTGATAGAATTCAAGCAAAAGGGCATGGTGAAAAACGTCATATTGCTTCTAATGATACAACGTTAGGTCGAGGTAAAAATAGACGCGTCGTTATTCAAATGCAAAAAATGTAGTGTAAATGTTACATTTTTGTAAAATATAAGTTTATTTAAATGAATAAATTGTTGAACAAGCCTGTCGATTCACAGTAATCTACAGGCTTGTTCTTTTTTAAGAGCGCAATTTGATTTTCAAGGAATACATAAATGAAATATTTCTCTCGGCTATTAATGTTAGCTACGTTATTAATATCGCAATTATCGTTACCCGTATTGGCGAAATCTCCGATACTTAATGATGCATATACATACGCTAATTATGATGAAGTTGTTGCTACACATCTTTATTTAGATTTGGATGTAGATTTTGATAAAAAGTCTTTATCAGGATTTGCGGAACTATCGCTAAACTGGCTAAATTCAAGTGCTAACACGGTTATTTTAGATACTCGAGATTTAGTCATTCATCGTGTGCTAGCACAAACTAGCCAAGGTAATTGGCAAAATGTCAACTTTTCACTTGCCAAGCGCGATCATGTATTGGGCTCTAAATTAACAATTAACACAAAAACACAAGTTAACAAACTGCGTGTTTATTATAACTCAACAGCAAAAGCATCAGGTTTACAATGGTTATCGCCTGAGCAAACGGCAGGCAAAGAAAAACCATTTTTATTTAGCCAAAACCAAGCTATTCATGCGCGCTCTTGGATCCCAATTCAAGATACACCAAGTGTAAGAGTAACTTACACTGCACGTATAACCACAGATAAAGATTTACTTGCTGTAATGAGTGCGAATAATGAGCCCGACACTATGCGCGATGGTGATTACTTTTTCTCTATGCCACAAGCTATTCCTGCTTATTTAATTGCTATAGGTGTTGGTGATTTACACTTTAAAGCAATGAGTCATCAAACAGGTATTTACGCTGAGAATAACATTTTAGATGCAGCTGTTGCTGAGTTTGACGACACACAAGCTATGATTGATAAAGCCGAAAAAATGTATGGTAAATATCGTTGGGGTCGTTACGATTTATTAATTTTACCGCCAAGTTTTCCTTTTGGTGGCATGGAAAATCCTCGACTATCTTTTATTACACCAACCGTTATCGCAGGTGATAAAAGTTTAGTGAATTTAATTGCTCATGAGCTAGCTCATTCGTGGTCTGGTAACTTAGTAACTAATGAGAGCTGGCGTGATCTTTGGTTGAATGAAGGTTTTACCAGCTATGTTGAAAATCGCATTATGGAAGCCGTTTTTGGTGAAGATAGAGCTGTAATGGAACAAGCCCTTTCTGCTCAAGGTTTAAACTATGAAATTGCAGAATTAGCGCCGGGTGATACTCAGTTATACATCGACTTAAAAGGGCGTGATCCAGATGATGCTTTTTCTGGTGTACCGTACACTAAAGGTCAATTATTCTTAATGTATTTAGAAAGTAAGTTTGGTCGTGAACGTTTTGATGCATTTGTTTTAGAGTATTTTGAAAGCCATGCTTTTAAAAGTTTAGGTACAGCTAACTTTGTTAAATATATCAAAGCAAACCTTACGGATAAATACCCAAATATTGTTAGTGATAAAGAAATTAATGAATGGATTTATGAGCAAGGTTTACCAAGCTATACACCTAGACCAACTTCAACAGCTTTTAGCACCATTGATGAAGAAATCGCAGAATGGTTAACTGACGGAGTTGCATTATCTCAACTACCAACATCTAAGTGGACATTGCATGAATGGTTACACTTTATTAATAACTTACCATTAGATATTAGCATTTCACGCATGACATCCCTTGATAAAGAGTTTGATTTAACACACAGTAAAAATGCTGAAATTGCTCACGCATGGTATTTACTCTCTGTACGTGCTGGTTATGATGTTGTTTATCCTGCTATGGCTGATTACTTAGCTGCTATCGGTCGTCGTAAATTGATAGTGCCTTTATATAAAGAGCTAGCACAAACACCTCAAGGTAAAGCATGGGCTTTAAAAGTTTATGAAAAAGCACGCCCTGGTTACCATGGGTTAGCACAAGGAACTATTGACGGTGTTTTGAAAAAATAAAACTACTCACCTTGTTGCTGAATTTCCTTTTTTAGGTGTTAAAAGTACTCATTGATTAGTGTCAATTTTGTACTTTTCCCTTTGAATAGAACGCTTCAGCTTAAAGGAAAACAGTTTTAAGTCATGTAATTTAAAAGGCTCTGTTGAGCCTTTTTTGCTATTCGCTGCTTAGAACTCTTGATATAATGCTGGCAATTACGTTAATTATTTTTTAGAGGTTTTGTGGATGTCGGAAGTTGAAAATCGTCCAACTAATTTTATTCGTCAAATCATTGATGCAGATCTTGCTAGTGGTAAGCATAACGCAGTTCAAACTCGTTTTCCGCCTGAGCCAAATGGGTTCTTGCACATAGGTCATGCGAAATCGATTTGCTTGAATTTTGGTATTGCTCAAGATTACAACGGATTATGTAATTTGCGTTTTGATGACACTAACCCTGAAAAAGAAGATATTGACTACGTACATGCGATAAAAAAAGATGTGCAATGGTTAGGATTCGAATGGGCTGGGGATATTCGTTATTCTTCAGGCTACTTTGATGAATTACATGGCTTTGCTGTTGAGTTAATTGAAAAAGGCTTAGCTTATGTTTGCTTCTTAAATGGTGATGAGACTCGCGAATATCGCGGTACGCTAAACAAACCAGGTAAAAATAGCCCATATCGCGATACGTCAGTAGCAGAAAATTTAGCGTTATTCGAGAAGATGAAAAACGGTGAATGTAAAGAAGGCGCATGCGCATTACGTGCAAAGATTGATATGAGCTCAAGCTTTATGTGTTTGCGTGACCCTATTATTTATCGCGTTAGGTTTGCTCATCATCATCAAACTGGTGATAAGTGGTGCATTTACCCGATGTATGATTTTACTCACTGTTTATCGGATGCACTTGAAGGCATAACTCATTCTATTTGTACCTTAGAGTTTCAAGATAATCGTCGTTTATATGATTGGGTGATTGATAATGTTTCAGTGCCAGCTACACCTCATCAATACGAGTTTTCACGTTTAAATCTTGAATACACATTAATGAGTAAGCGTAAACTAAATACATTAGTTGAAGAAAAGCTTGTTGATGGCTGGGACGACCCTCGTATGCCAACTATTGCAGCATTTCGACGTCGCGGTTATACACCTGCTTCAATGCGTGAGTTTGCTAAGCGTATTGGTGTAACTAAAATGGAAAACACTGTTGAAATGAGTGTTTTAGAAGCGTGTATTCGTGAAGATTTAAACGACAATGCTCCGCGTGCAATGGCTGTGCTTGACCCTATCAAGCTAGTGATTGAAAACTATCCTGAAGGTAAAAAAGAAGCATTAACGGTAAAAAATCATCCAAGTGATGAGAGCCAAGGTTCTCGTATTGTGCCATTTAGTGGTGAGCTTTATATTGAAGCTGAAGATTTTAGAGAAGAAGCAAATAAAAAGTACAAGCGTTTAGTGCTTGATAAAGCGGTACGTTTACGTGGTGCTTATGTTGTTACTGCCACTCGTTGCGATAAAGACGAACAAGGAAATGTTACAACTGTTTACTGTACTTATAATGAAGATACTTTGGGTAAAAACCCAACCGATGGAACAAAACCAAAAGGTGTTATTCATTGGGTTGATGCACAAGAGTCATTAAATGCTACGGTTCGCTTATATGACCGACTATTCACGGTAGCAAACCCAGCAGCAGAAAGTGACTTTCATAGTGTTATGAACCCTGAATCACTAGTAGTTGTTAGTAATGCGAAAGTTGAACCATCACTTGCTAATGCTAAAGCAGAGCAAGCTTTTCAGTTTGAACGTCAAGGTTATTTCTGTTTAGATAACGACATTCAAACTGAAGGCGAGTTAGTTTTTAACCGTACTGTTGGTTTACGTGATACGTGGGCTAAAATAGCAAAATAAAATATTTATTTTGTTAGCAGTAAGTAAAAATACCTAAAGCCAATAATCTCGTATTATTGGCTTTTTACTTTAAATCTTTATGATGATCATCTTTTACTCTATGATGAACCGTCTTAATCTCACCTAAATTATTCAAACCTATGCGTCGTTCGAGTTATCCAGAACAAGAAGTTAATTCAATTAACTGGCAGGCATTTAAACTTATACTGCCTTACCTCTTTGAATTTAAGAACCGTATTGCACTTGCCGTACTATGTCTAATTCTGACCAAAGTGGCGAGTGTTTACTTACCTTTTATTCTAAAAAATATTGTCGATACCTTAGATGCTAATGTACCCGATAATTTGCAAGTAGCCATTGTGCCGCTTGGTTTAGTCGCTGCGTATGGTATGACACGCTTAGCTATTGTAGTTTTTGCTGAAATTAGAGATACACTTTTTGGCAGAGTTACAGAGCGCGCCATTCGCCGTATTGGATTAAAAGTTTTTCGTCATTTGCATGCATTAGATTTAGACTTTCATTTGAACCGTCAAACAGGTGGATTATCTCGCGATATTGACCGCGGTACTTCAGGTATTAGTTTTTTAATGCGCTTTATGGTTTTTAACATTGTGCCGACATTACTTGAAATAACCATGGTTGTGACCATTCTATTTGTTAATTATGGCATTTGGTTTGCGCTGATAACCCTAGGTTCAATTATTGTGTATATTGCTTATTCGGTATTTGCAACAGAGTTAAGAACACGTTATGTACGGGCTGCAAACACTGCTGATTCATCAAGTAATACCCGCGCAATTGATAGCTTATTAAACTATGAAACCGTTAAATACTTTACCAATGAAGAATTTGAAGCAAAAGCTTACGACGAACAATTAGCAACATGGGAACAGGCAAAAATTAAAAATCGCTTATCGTTATTTGCACTAAACGGCGGGCAAGCTCTTATTATCGCCATAGCGATGACATCAATGTTAGCCCTTGCTGCAGTTAAAGTAAGTGAAGGGGTGATGACACTAGGTGATTTTGTTTTGATTAACGCATTTATGATGCAAATTTTTATGCCTTTGAACTTCTTAGGCTTTGTTTATCGTGAAATTAAAGGTTCTTTAGCAAATATTGAAAACTTTTTTGGTTTATTAGACAAAAAGCCCAACGTACAAGATTTGCCTGATGCTAAAAGTTTGGTTACTAATAAAGGCACAATACATTTTAATAATATTGACTTTTCTTATCATAAAAAAAGAGAAATTATTAAAAATGTTTCGTTTCAAGTTAAAGGTGGCGAGAAAGTCGCTGTTGTAGGTACTAGCGGTTCAGGTAAATCTACTTTAGTAAAATTACTGTTTCGTTTTTATGATGTAAACCGCGGTGAAATTTTAATTGATGAGCAAAATATTGCATCTGTGAGTCAAGATTCTTTACGCCGAACGATAGGAATTGTGCCACAAGATACCGTATTATTTAACGACACCTTATTTGCTAATGTTCAATATGGCAATCCACAAGCCAGTAATGAAGAAGTGATGGCAGCAATAGAAATGGCACATTTAACAAAGTTTGTGGCTAGCTTGCCTGATGGCGTTGAAACTACAGTAGGAGAGCGAGGGTTAAAACTATCAGGTGGTGAAAAGCAGCGAGTTGCTATTGCTAGAACTATATTAAAAAATCCTACTATTTTGGTGTTTGACGAAGCAACTTCATCGCTTGATAGTCAGTCAGAACAAGCTATTTTAACTGCAATAAATGAAGTAACTAAAAACAGAACAAGCTTAGTGATTGCTCATCGATTATCGACTATTGTTGATAGCGATAAAATTATCGTGATGAATGAAGGGGTAATTGTAGAAGAAGGCAACCATCAAGAGTTATTAGCCTTGAATGGAAAATATAGTAAAATGTGGCAGTTACAACAGTCGAGTAACTAATCGCGCCTAATGTACATTAAAAATAAGTAACGAGTAAAATTTGAATGACCTCTGAAAAAAATAGTGAGCAACCAAGTGAGATCTTGGCGACAAAACAATGGCTAAGTGAAATTATTATCAATTTGAATATTTGCCCTTTTGCAAAGAAAGAGTTTGTAAATAATACTATTCATTATCACTTATCAAAAAAAGAACAAGTGAAAACAGCCTTGCTTGAGTTTGTTGAACAATGTCGCTATTTACAAGCTCATGATGAATTAGAAACAACACTTATTGTTTATAATGATGGTTTTCGTGGGTTTGAACGCTATTTAGATTTAGTTGAATACGCCAATGAGTTACTTATTGAATCTGGCTTTGAGGGAATATTCCAAATAGCGAGTATGCATCCTGAATATTGCTTTGATGGTGAAGATTATGATGATGCGGCTAACTTTACTAATCGCTCTCCTTATCCCATTATTCATATAATTCGTGAAGCTAGCATGTCGAAAGTTTTATCTGTTTATAGTAATCCCGAAGAAATACCAGAAAACAATATTAAATTGGCACATGAAAAAGGCGCTAACTTTTTTGAGCAGGTATTAACACGTATACATCAAAACCATCGCAGAAAATAGCCAGTTATATGCCATATTTAGAACAGTTTTTTCTTATTGCCGCAGTGCATCTTCTAGCGGTAGCAAGTCCAGGGCCAGACTTTGCCATTATTTTAAAGCAAAGTATTCGCTATGACAGGCGAACGGCAATTTATACAAGCTTAGGCATTGCTACAGGCATTTTACTCCATGTTACTTATTCACTCGTTGGTATTGGTTTATTAATTGCCAGTGATGAGCGCCTTTTTACCGCTTTAAAATATTTGGCAGCAGGTTATTTTTGTTATATCGCTTGGCATGGCTTACGGGCTAAAAAGCCGGAAGCTCTTGCAGAAGACCCACAAGTATCGAGCCAAAAAGTTGATGATATACCTTCGATAAAAAAATCTTTTTTTACCGGCTTTTTAATTAATGGCCTTAATGTTAAAGCGACATTATTTTTTGTTAGCTTATTTTCTGTGATTATCATGCCAGAAACCCCATTTGCTATTAAGCTTAGCTATGGTTTATATATGACAATCGCAACAGCGGCGTGGTTTATTTTGTTATCGTGTTTACTGACACACACGAGAGTACGTGCGGTACTACAAAAGAAAGGTTACTTACTTGATAGAGTTATGGGAGTAGTTTTATTACTCTTAGCTATCCAGTTAGTATTGAGTGACTTAAATTAATTGTGCTTAAGCATTTTTACTTGATAAGAAATCTTATTCATATTCAGATATAATACGTGCTTATTATTATTTCATTTTATTCTTCTATCAATAAATAAGGATATCGGTTTGCCTGAAAAAATTACTATTGTACAAGTTGGCGGCAGCATTGAGAGTGCTCTAAAGGGCGACTATCAAATAGATGTTAAAAGTATTTTAACTGAATCATGGCAGCAAACGCTTAGATCACGCTTGGCAATAAATCTCGGTTTACTTTTTTCTTTAGGTTTAGGTATGCTCGTTTCTTTGCTTGCTAGCACTTATCTTGGCGGCATAGATAGCGTGATTGCAGATCCTCAAGCTGGAATGTTATTAAATATTGTTGTCACTGTTGCTATTTGGCCCTTTATGGCTGGGGTAGAAATGATGGGAGTTCAGCATGCCGTGGGTATGAAAAGTCATGTTAAAATGATATTTGCTTTTCTAAACCGTGCTAGCTGGGTTGTCTTGACTGCTTTATTGACTTCGGTATTGGTTAGTATTGGTTTTCAGTTATTTCTTGCTCCTGGGATTTTTCTAGCGGTGACATTATCATTAACAGTGCCATTAGTTATTGAAAAGAAAATGACACCAATGAAAGCAATTATTCTGTCAGTTAAAGCATTGCGCTTTAAATTTTTCCCCTTACTAGCAATGTACTCTTTATTACTTATATCTCTTGCTATGTTATTGCTTCCATTTGCTTTTTTATTTGACTCTAGTATTGCTCCACTTGGTATTGTTATTTTCATTATTGGAATATCGTTTCTTGCACCGTTATTTTATAATGCTAAAGGTATCGTATATCGTGAAATCTTTGGGATTAGTATTGCGACAAGTGATGCTAGCAATATACCTCACCAAAAAGGTAGCACAACATCAAATGAGAGTAATTCAAATTCTGATGATACTTTTTCAGCATAGTGATTACCTATAACCAATTTGGATGGTTATATTTATATTTTATAGCTAATTTATGGATTCTTTTATGAAAAGTGCCACATTAATTAAAATAGAACTTTTACTATTATTAGTTATTTTTTTATTTGCTCCTTTTACGTTTTTAAAGCCAAAAGTTACTGAAAAAGTGACAGAGGATAAACCTGTAAAAGTAGTAGAAAAAAAAGCACCTAAACAAGTAATAAAGAAAATCTATGAAAAACCACGACATGAAGTAGCTTTACCTGATTTTGCAGCAATCAAGGACGTTAAAACAAAAAAGAGAAAGTTTTTTGACTTTATGAAACCTGCCGTTGTTAGGCAAAATAATGCTTTATTAGCAACCAGAGTAAAGTTAAATCAGTGGCTTGAAAATATATCTTTAGAGTTACCTTTATCAGAGCAAGCGTATATTGAGCTAAATGAACTAGTTAAACGCTATCGTGTTAATAAAGACGCTTCACTGTTGTCACAACTTAATGAATTACTTGTGCGTGTTGATGTTGTTCCAATGCCATTAGTGCTAGTACAAGCGGCAAATGAATCAGCATGGGGTACGTCACGCTTTTCTCGTATAGGATTGAATTTTTTTGGCATATGGTGCTATCAAAAAGGTTGCGGTATGGTGCCTAGAGGTAGAAATACTGGCGCTAAACATGAGGTGGAAGCTTTTAAAAGTTTAGATGCTGGCGTTGCTCGCTATTTTTATAACATTAATTCACATAATGCCTATCGTGTTTTTAGGACGATACGCTTTGAGTTAAGGGCACAAGATCAGCTGCTAAACCCAGAAGTATTGGCTACGGGCTTATTACCTTACTCTGAACGAGGCGCTGATTATGTTACTGATATCACTAAAATGCTAAGACAAAATCAGCAATACTTAATTGCAGACGATAAAAAAATCACTGTTAATATAGCAGAGTAATATTTAGTATTAGAAGGGATAGTCGCTATAATTAATCTTTTGTAGTTATAACGACTTGATTTTATTGTTTTTTTTGAATAAAAATGAGCAAGGTATTTAATAACTTAAACTTGTGTCACTTTTATCTGAGTTGCATCAGTAAACAAAGACTCATTGATATTCGTTGATGAGACTGTCTCTTTTGAGAACTCATAACCATCTTTTTCCATTGTTCTATCGATTGGCAAATTATCAAAATCGAACAACTGTGTATCAGCAAGTTGGCTAGGGCTTACATTTTTGATTGATTTGAAAATGTTCTCAATTCTATTTGGTGATGCTGCATCCCATTGAGTTAGCATCGCTTTAATATTTTGTCGCTGTAAATTTTCTTGAGAGCCGCATAAGTTGCATGGAATTATCGGGTAACCTCTTAGCTCAGCAAACTGTATTAAATCTTTTTCTCTACAATAGGCAAGAGGGCGAATAATAGTATTTCTACCATCGTCAGATCGCAATTTAGGTGGCATTGACTTTAATCTAGCTCCATGAAACATATTCAGAAACAGAGTTTCTACCATATCATCCATATGGTGTCCTAAAGCAATTTTTGTAGCACCAATTTTTTCAGCAAATGAATATAATGTTCCTCTACGAAGCCTTGAACATAAGCTGCAGGTAGTTTTGCCTTCTGGTATCTTTTCTTTAACAATGGAGTAAGTATCTTTATCAACAACATAATAAGGAATATTTAATGACTCAAAATACTCAGGAAGAATATGCTCAGGGAACCCAGGTTGTTTTTGATCTAAATTAACGGCAATTACTTTAAAATTAACAGGAGCTACTTTTTGTAATGTTAGCAAAATATCTAACATAGCAAATGAATCTTTGCCTCCACTTATTGCGGCCATCACCACGTCTGATTCTTCAATCATAGTGTAATCTGCAATTGCTTTACCTACTTTGCCTCTTAGTTTCTTTTCAAGCTTAATCATACTTGGACTGGGTTTACTTGTTTCTGTTTTATCCATTATTTACTTTAAACTCGTAATAAAATGACTATTGTAATGGGGCGGCATTATATACCCAAACTACCTTAATATGCGAGAGAAGGGCGCATAGTTGAAGTCTATTTATGAACAGTATTTAAAATATCAATATTATATGTAACAGATAGCTTAGCGCTTTAGGCTCATTACATTATTTAACAAGCTTTATATTGACTGAAAAATGTTATTTACCTATTATCTCGCAGGTAAATTCATCATTATAATTTTTGAGCACATTAAATGAAAAATACTTGGATTAGCCTTTTAATAGTACTATCGATTGCCTTGCAGTCGTTCGTTGCTGTGGCTAATTCA
>CAXIBS010000024.1:0-23665 GCA_964022585.1 uncultured Colwellia sp. | reverse complement strand
TGATACTGAAACAGAGGGAGCTTACACATATACTTGGAGTGCTGAAGGAGAAGCTAGCGTTGATTTAGCATTGTCTGGCAGTGTATCAACAGATAAAGTAAGTATTACTATCAATGATGGCTCTAACGTTGTAGCAACACTTACTGTAGATGAAGAAGAAAGAGAAGAAGGCACTTCTAGCGCCACAGAAGGCTCTAGCACGAGATCTGAAACAAATACAGCCTAAGGTTTAATTAGTGTAACAGGCGTTGATCTTGGCTTATCGGTTACCATTGCACAAGTAGCAAGTTCAGAAGTATCTGACCCTATTTCATTTACTGGCGCACTTAACATCGCAGCCTCACTGCTGTCGGTAGACTATGATGAAACAGAAGAATCAGAACATACAGATTCATCTACTGGTTATTCAGGAAGTCATACAAATACAGAAACAGAAGTAATTAGCATTGACGGTTTCACTGCTTCACTTTCTGGTATGTTTAGTGATAGTAGTAATAGCATAGAAGCTAGTGTTGCAATAGCAGCTTCAGGTGTTGAAGAAACATGTACATGGAGCAATGAATGGTCTTCAGTACCTAATGCAAGTGGTGACGGAAATACAAATACTCACACTGAAAGTGATGATTGTAGCTTAACAGGTGAAACCGCAACTACATACGCCTCAGCATCAATTAATGTTCGCTTCGCAGTAGATATTGATGGTATTGATGGTGATGTAGAGGTTGTAGCAGCGATAGAGCGTTCAGGGTTAGAAGCTGGTGTAGCAAGTATCGATTTAACCTATGGCGGAAACCAATTAGATTTTGCTTTTGATACTGATGATATTGTTGAAGTAGGTGAAGGTGATGAAACAATAACAACAACCATGACTGCAACATTAACCAATCATAACGGAGTTGTACTAACGATTACCGATGTTGAAACTGATTATGTAGATGATAGTGAACTCATTTATAACTACTGGCGTTATTTCTCACGAAGGTGAGGAATTTGCAACAGTTAGCGAAGATGGCATCGTAACCTTTAGTGATGGTACTTTTGTTACGTTATAAGTAACATACTTATCTAAGTAAAAGGGAGGCTAAAACCTCCCTTTTTTCTGCTTGGAATATAGAACCTACTCACCCTATAACTCTCTAAGGTATAACCTTTAATACTCCTATTGGGACATAACAATAAATAAATTAATGGAATATTTTTAATGAACGCTAAATATCTTTTACCTTTAGTTCAATTGCTTATTTTAATAAGCACTAAATATCTTACCAGATAAGCAACAACAAGCTTATAGTGAAATTGAATCCATTAGTTATAGTGAAGCAATGCCGATAAAGCAATTAATTAATGATCTAGAAGGTTCTAAAATTAATGATGGTGACTTTGCATTTACCCATAATCAATTTGAGATAGGTCACCGATGGGGAGCTTTTGAACTAGCGCTATTTTGGCGTTATGATTATTTTCTAACTTTTTCACCTGATACTGCATGGTTATTTTATTTAGATAAAAATGCTGATTCAAACAATACAAGTAATAACCCACAATCAGATCTTGAACTCAAAGACTATGATGTTAGCTTACATGCTAACCATATTCAGTCACAAGGTGCTGCAATAGGTTATAGTTTTCATTTACTACCTGACTTGGCAATCAAAGCCCGTATTAACTATTTCGACTCTGGAGACATGACAAATGGCTCCTTAACCGGAAATATTACTACATCAGAAGATGATTATACCGGAACACTCTACTTAGATTATGCTTATAAACGCGATAGCCTATTACACCGTGAAGAAGAATCTATTTCTGGACAAGGTTTAGGTATCGATCTCGATATTTTTTGGCAGTTAACAGATGAAGTCTCTTTATATGTTCAAGGACGAGATGTCTTTAGTTATATAAAATGGAAAGATGTAACATATACCAAAGCTACAGCAATTACCGATCGTGTGAGTTACGATGAAAATGGACTAATTAATGTAACACCTAACATTTCTGGTATTGAAGGCTACCGTAACCAAATTCAAAGACTGCCAAACCGGTATCTATTTGATTTAAACTATCACATAGAAAATTGGCAACTAGCAGTGCAATTGTATCGATACGATAATTTTAATTTTCCTCGCCTTAAATTCGGCACTAGGGAGAAAGCTATAGATTGGCATGTTGGATACGACTTGAAAACAAATGCAGTAGAGTTTGGTATTAAACACAGTCAGATTAGTTTTAGGATAAAGTCAGAGCGTTTGGATTGGAATAAAGCACATGATTTCTCATTAAGCTTGAGTGCAAGTTATTTAATAGAATAGTCAGTATTTATCAGAACTTAATAAAAAAATCGAAGGAGAGTTAATCTCCTTCGATACATATTAATTACTCTGCAATATACTCAACTACTTCTAAACCAAAACCTGATAGTGAGTGGTATTTAGTTTGTGAGCTTAACAGTCTCATCTTACTCACACCTAGATTAGACAATATTTGAGAGCCTACACCAACGTTGCGTGAGCCAACATGGCGACTCACTTCTTTTACTGTTTCGCCAGCATCAATTTTAGCGTATTTTTGAACGAGGTTAATCAGCTCCATTGGCGATTCATGCTTGCCTAATAAAACTAAAACACCACCTTCTTTGGCTATTTTTTCTAATGCATTAGCCATCGGCCATTTAGCTACACTTTCACGCTCACTAAATAATAAATCTCTAAAAGTATTCTCTAAATGTACACGAACTAGTGTTGGTTCGTCTGCTTTAATTTCACCCTTAGTTAACGCAAAGTGCGCTTGACCATCAATGGTGTCTTTAAATACAGTTAAATCAAACTCACCAAATACTGTTGGTAATTTACATTGTGAAACACGCTCAATTGTTGTCTCTGTTGCATTTCTAAACTCAATTAAATCTGCAATGGTGCCCATTTTTATATCATGCTTTTTAGCGATAATTTCTAAGTCTGGACGACGAGCCATTGTGCCATCTTCATTTAAAATTTCGACAATAACAGCAGCAGGTTCAAGACCAGCCATGCGAGCTAAATCAACGCCAGCCTCTGTATGACCAGCACGATTAAGTACGCCACCATCCTTAGCAATTAATGGAAAGATATGACCTGGTTGCACAATATTTAAATGCGTAGCATCTTTTGCAACAGCAGCAAGAACAGTAGTCGCTCTATCGCCTGCTGAAATTCCTGTTGTTACGCCTGTGGCTGCCTCAATAGAAACTGTAAAATTAGTACTAAATTGCGCATCGTTTTTATCGACCATTAAAGGTAATTTTAATGTTTCACAACGTTCTTGAGTCATTGGCATACATATCAAACCACGACCGTGTGTTGCCATAAAGTTAATAGCTTGCGGCGTTACCATTTCAGCCGCCATGATGAAATCACCTTCATTTTCACGGTCTTCATCATCCATTAAAATAACCATTTTACCTAAAGCGATATCATCAATTATTTCTTGTGGTGTATGTAAGTTCATTAGCTTCTCTTTGGTTATTTGTTTGTATTCATCTATCTATTATAAGCCACATAACTATCTAAATTACTTACTAGAGTGTTCTAGTGTTTAAAGTTAAGTGATTTGTTAAATTTATTTTATAAAGCCAGCTTTTTGCAATAAAGACTCTGTTACATTTGATTTGGGCTCATTATCAGCACTACTTTTTGTAAGTAAACGCTCGATATAACGTGCAATTAAATCAACTTCCAAGTTTACTTTAGTGCCTACTTGGTAATGGGCAAAAATAGTTTCTTTTACTGTATGCGGAACGATCGTTAAACGGAATTTGTCATCCGTTAACGCATTAACCGTTAAACTAGTCCCATCAATGGTTACAGAGCCTTTTTCTGCAATATAATGAGCTATGTCGCTAGGCATAGAAAGCCAATATTCTATACTGTTACCGTTATTGGTAATAGAGGTAATTTCAGATACACCATCAACATGACCTGAAACCATGTGTCCGCCAAAGCGTGTACTAGCCATCATTGCTTTTTCTAAGTTAACAGCCATACCAGCAGTATAATTAACAAAGCCAGTTCGCTTTAGCGTTTCATTAGAAACATCTGCACTGTAAGTGTGCTGATCAAAATCAATTACTGTTAAACAAATACCATTAGTGGCAATTGAGTCGCCAAGTTTAACATCACTCATATCTAAGTTATTAGTAGCAATAACTAAACGAGCTCCCTGAGCATTTATATTGATTGACTTAATTGTGCCAACTGCTTCTATTATTCCGGTAAACATATTATTTCTCGATTAAATTTTAATTTAATGTAAAGTTATTTACTTTGCTTTATCTAACTGTTTTTATTCAATAAAGCCGTAATACGAACATCACAACCTACTAATCGCACATCAGTAATATTGAGAGACTTAGCTTGCGATAGCGTAACAATATTAGGCATCTCTACCAAATTCTTGCCCTCGCCTCCCATAAGTTTAGGTGCTTGATAAAGTATCAATTCATCAACTAAATCTTGTTCAATAAAGGCACCCGCTAAATTAGCGCCCGACTCTACTAAAACTTCATTTAAACCGCGTTTAGCTAGCATTAATAGCAACTTTGATAAATCAATCTTGTCTTGACCATCATTATTTCTAATTGTAGGTAGCTTCACTTGTTCTACAAAATGAGGCCACTGAGGCAAGTTTTCAAGGGGAGAAGTGGTTAAAGTGTTGATAATTATAACCGGAGAGTTAATTTTAAAAAACTCAAGTTCTGGCGTTAAACGGTTTTGACTATCAATAACTACACGCACCGGCTGACGAATATCATTTTCTTCATAGGAGCTCTGTAACTCACCTAAATCAGACCAACGTACATTCATTTTGGCATTATCTAATAGAATAGAGTCTGCACCTGCAATAATGGCACAACTTTCTGCTCTTAACTTTTGAACATCGGTTCTCGCTTTTGATGAGGTAATCCATTTACTCTCACCACTTTTCATTGCTGTTTTACCATCAAGACTTGCCGCAAGCTTAACTCGAACATAAGGTAAAGCTTGCGTCATCAATTTAATAAAACCACGATTTAATGCTTTCGCTTCATTTTCAAGTAAGCCTGACTCTGCTTTAATTCCGGCGCTTTCTAACATGGCTAAGCCACGGCCTGAAACAGCAGGGTTAGGGTCAACCATTGCAGATACAACTCGTGCTACTTGTGCATCAATTAATCCTTGAGCACAAGGGGGAGTTAGACCAAAATGACTACAGGGCTCTAACGTAACGTATGCTGTTGCGCCTTTAATTAAGTGTGGATGATGAAGCCTAGCATCAGCTAAAGCATTTACTTCAGCATGCCCTTGCCCTGCTTTTTGATGAAAACCACGACCAATAATTTGAACTTTGCCTGCAACACTGTTCACGAGTATACAACCTACTCGAGGATTAGGAGAAGTAGTATAATGGCCCTGTTTAGCTAACTTAATAGCTAATGCCATATAGCGGTGGTCTTCTTGATTAAACATGCTACTTCCTTTGCCCTGTGTTTTTGATTGTCTTTTTGTCAGCTTTTTTATCTATATTTTTCCCTCGGCTAAGACTTTCTTTACCTAATCTTGCTATTTCATCAGCAAATTCGCTAATATCTTCAAATGATAAATACACAGAAGCAAAACGTAAGTAAGCGACTTTATCTAGCTCTTTAAGTTGAGCCATAGTTAAATTACCTAGCATTTCACTAGTAACTTCTCGCTCGCCTGTAGCTCTTAGTTGAGATTTTAACTTATTGATCGATAACTCAACTCGTTCAATACTTACCGGGCGTTTTTCTAGTGCTCGACTAAAGCCACTACGCATTTTATCTTCATTGAAAGGCTCACGTGTGCCATCACGCTTGATAATACGCGGCATTAGTAATTCTGCACTTTCAAAAGTGGTATAACGCTCATGACAAGCAAGGCATTCTCGACGACGGCGGATTTGGTGACCGTCAGAAACCAAGCGAGAGTCGATAACTTTGGTGTCTGTTGCACTACAAAATGGACAATACATTATTTACTCATAGATATTATAAGTGACAAGCGTGTAATTTAAAGTTTTGATACGGGATCAAAAATGGTCGCTAATTGCGACCATTTTAATATAAATTCACTTTAATTAGTAAATTAGTTTTGCTTTTTCAAAAAATTAGCAATGACTATTTATATACAGGGAAACGTGCACAAAGCTCTTTAACTTTTGCTTGTACTGCAACTATTACTTCTTCGTTTTCAATGTCGTCTAGTACATCACAAATCCAACTTGTTATCGCCTTCGTTTCTTCAAGACCAAAACCACGACGAGTAATCGCTGGTGTACCAAGACGTAAGCCACTTGTTACAAACGGAGAGCGAGGATCATTTGGTACTGAGTTCTTATTTACTGTGATGTGCGCACGACCTAAAGCAGCATCAGCGGCTTTACCTGTAATGTCTTTATCGATTAAATCAAGCAATAACAGGTGGTTATCTGTACCATTTGATACAACTTTATAACCACGTTCTTGTAAAACCGCAACCATTGCTTTTGCGTTATCTAGAACATTTTGCTGATAAACTTTAAATTCTGGTGCTAGTGCTTCTTTAAATGCTACTGCTTTAGCTGCAATAATATGCATTAATGGGCCACCTTGACCACCAGGGAAAACAGCACTGTCTAGCTTTTTGTAAATTGCTTCATCGTCACAACCTGAAACAATTAAACCACCACGAGGGCCAGCTAAAGTTTTATGCGTAGTTGTTGTTACAACGTGTGCATGTGGCACAGGGTTTGGATAAAGACCAGCAGCAACAAGACCTGCAACATGAGCCATATCAACGAAGAAGTATGCACCAACACTGTCAGCTATTTTACGCATACGTGCCCAGTCAACAATACCTGAAAAAGCAGAGAAACCACCAATGATCATTTCTGGCTTATGTTCATTTGCTAAACGCTCAACTTCATCATAATCAATGTCACCTGTTTCTGGGTGAAGACCATATTGAAATGCTTCATACGACTTACCTGAGAAGTTTACATGTGAACCATGAGTTAAATGACCACCATGAGCTAAGCTCATGCCTAATACTTTACCACCTGGTGTAACTAACGCTTGAAAAACAGCAGAGTTAGCTTGAGAGCCAGCATGTGGTTGAACGTTAGCATAAGTAGCACCAAATAATTCTTTAGCACGATCAATGGCTAATTGCTCAGCTACATCAGCGTACTCACAACCACCGTAATAACGTTTGCCAGGGTAACCTTCTGCATATTTGTTCGTTAATTGTGAACCTTGTGCTTCAAGAACACGTGGGCTACAGTAGTTTTCAGAAGCAATTAGTTCAATATGCTCTTCTTGGCGTACAACTTCATTGTTCATTGCTTGATAAAGTTCAGCATCAAAGTCAGCAATATTCATATCACGAGTAAACATGTTTTTTCCTTAAATATACAACCATTATGGCTGCAAGTTATTATTGTATGTTCACCATACAATTAAAGGGCTAAAATAATGCCGCATATTCTGCCTGAATTAGCTCAAAAAGTATATGTTGTTTTAGTCAATTTTATCTTATCTTATTCACTATTAGTTATTAAATAATGAATAAGTATTAATATTTATACTAAGTTAGAAATTAAATACAGCTATTGCTAAGCATAGAATTAACTTAATGCTAGCACAACGGTTTCAGAGCGTAACTTCTTAGCCATTAGTGTCACTAATAAAGCAGTTATACTGAGAGTGACAAATCCGGTAAAGCCTAATAATGACCACGTAACAGGAAGACCTTTAAAGAGATCTTCCATAATAAGTGATTGACCTGAAATAGGCAGCCACTTTAGCCAACTAGGTTTATCGTCTACAAACATCATGATTACAGGTATCATTGCAGGCAACATGATAATCATAGATACCATAGATTGTGCTTCTTTAAAGTTTTTTGATTGAAAAGCGACAAATAACTGTAATGCTGAAGCAAAAAAACAGATGGGTAAAAGTAGTAGTAATAATGCCACTACGGTGAATGCATCTAAACTGAAACTAGCACCAATTTTTGTTAGGTCTATAAAACTCACTGAAAAGGATGTTAAACCTAGTGTTAATACTACGCCTGTGCAGGCAATAATACTGGCACAACAAAGTTTAGCAAAAACAATTTTAACCGTACTCACTGGTTGGCATAATAACATTTCAAGCACATTACGTTCACGTTCTCCAGCACTTGCATCAATTGCGACTGGTAACCCTGACATAAATGCAGCCATCAATAAATACAAACCTAGCATCATTGATATGATCATCGCATTTGAATTAGGTAATGAACTATCTTGCTCAACAATCTTAATTGCTTGTAATAATCTGACATCAATACCGCGGACTAGTAAACGTTTATAGCCGATACCACGAGCATAGTGATTGATAGTCGTTTTTATACGTCTAATTGGCGATAAATTGGCTTTCTCGCTATAATCAGCACTGAGATAAATATCAATTGTTTTACCATCAAGCATATCTTGATTAAAGGTTTCAGGAATAGTTAACCTTAATTCACGTTCATCCCAAATTGCTTTTTTATTTATAGGCGCATCTCTAAATAACAGAATATTTTCTTTGTTTAAGGCTTTGATCAGTTTTGGAGCATATTCTGCCCCTGATATTTTAAGGTAAACAGCTGGGGTTTCTACCGCTTCTTTAATCATCACTTTAGACATAGCAAAAATCATCACAGGGGCCATTACCGCCATTGTCATGGCTAACATCATCGCGCGCTTATCTCTAAAGGCTTCTTTTAATTCTTTGCCCAGTAATGCTTTAAACTGATTTATATTGGCAGTAATCATGCGGCAACTCCTTCATCTGAACCAATGATTTTAACAAAGGCTTCTTCTAATTGAGTTTCACCCGCTAAATCACATAACTCTTGTGGAGTGCCTTGCGCCGCTAATTTTCCATTAGCAACAATGATCACCCTATCGCAAAGTGCAGCCACTTCTTGCATAACGTGTGATGAAAACAAAATACAATGACCTTTTTCTTTAAACCGAGCAAGGTAGCGCCTTAATATACGTGTACTCATCACATCAAGTCCGCGAGTTGGCTCATCTAGAACAAAGTTTTTCGGCTGATGCACCAAAGCTTGCGCTAAGGTTACTTTCATCCGTTGGCCTTGAGAAAAGCCTAATGTTTTTCGGTGTGCTAATTCTGTCATCTCTAAATCATTGATTACCGTTTCGATAGCATAATGTTTACTCTGTCCTTGTAAGCCATGAATACTGGCAAAATAATCAATTTGTTCATACGCTGTTAAGCGTTCATATAAACCAAACTTATCAGGAAAAATTCCTAAACGAGCTCTGGCAGCAAGAGGACTATCAACCACATTGATGCCATCAATAGTAGCACTGCCCTCATCCGCTTTAAGTAAGCCATAAAGGGTTCGTAAGCATGTTGTTTTTCCGGCACCATTAGGACCTAGAATTCCTGTGATTTCACCATCATTTGCCGTAAAAGATAGCCCATCTAAAGCTACAACTGGTTTTTCTTGCTTACCAAAAATACCTTTTTTAGCACCACCAAATGATTTACGTAAATTAGTCACTTCTATCATTAGTTAGTACCTCCTTTGATATTATTCAGTGTTTCAACGGTTGATATTCCACCATTTAAATTAGTCATAAAAGATTCATCAGGAATATCATCTAAACATGACTCATCAAGCTCTTTAGGCTTAAGTGACGTTAAAAATTCATTAATAAGGTCGCTAGCACATGTAGTCATAGCAACCGTATGAGCTGCATTTTTCACAACAACATGCTTATTATTTGGTAATGTATTAGCACTGTAATCACCATTACTTGGCGGGGTAACGGGATCTAAATCACCAGATAATATAAGCGTAGGAGTATTGGCAACAACTGGTTCATAAAAGTCTGCATTCGGACGATATTGTGGCCATATAGGGCAAGCCAGTTTGAAACTTAAATGACTATCATTTCCACCAAAATTATTATTAGCATCAAATATATAATCATCGTCAGATATTCTAGGGTAATCTTCATTGCAAGTGATATTTAACAGTAAACCGATGTATATCCCTTGCCCCCCCTCAGTTTGGGCGACTAAACCCGCCAAAGGCATATAATTACCTAAATATGCCTGATGAATCATTAAGGGAACTAACGAACGTGAAGCGACTGAATATAACTGACTGCGAATTGTACCCAAAAACTTTGCTTTGCTGATTACAAATTCAGTTTGAGTACCTAATCTTGGATGAACAATTTTTACTTGAGCAGGTTGCTGCTCAAGACGCGTTAACAAGATTTGAAACTCCTGCTCTAATTGCGGGAATGCTTGCTTACAGCTTGGTTCTTTTTGACAGTTTCGTAGTAATAAATTAAATGATCGGGCTGAACTTTGACCAAATAATCCAATGGGTACCTCTATTGGGCCAACACTGTCTAATACAACACTGCGTAGAGAATCAGGAAACATGCGCATATATACAAGCCCTGCACGTGTTCCATAAGAACCACCGTAAATATTAATTTGTTGATGGTTCAATGCTATGCGTACTGCATCAAAGTCACGAATTGCATTTTCTGAATTATACTGACTTAAATCCCCTGTTAAACTGTTTATACAATTTTTAATATCTTCAGTAGAAAAATCTTCAGGTGTTAAAGCATAAACATTTTGCTCTGCGGCATCTTCACATTGTAAAGGGTGTGATGCACCTGTTCCCCGTTGATCAACCAAAATCAAATCACGTGTTTTTCGTACTTCATAAAATACATTCGATAAACCTGACGCTAGTTCTGCTGCTGCTTGACCAGGTCCGCCTGCAAGAAACATTAAAGGGGTTTTCTGATCACTATTATCAATAGCTGGCAACACCACAAAATTGATATTGATATGACTTTCGCCTTCCTTGCTATAGTTTTCTGGCACTTGTAATGTACCACATTTAACTTGCGATCTAATACCATCGACATGGCAGTTTTCTAGCGTTAATTGTTGATCTTTACCGTAAGCATTTACACTAATAAGTAAAATAAACAGTGAGACAGCTATCCCGATTTTTATCATTTTATTCCCATTTTATTTACAGAACCGATGGTATTCTATTTTATTTTTCTATCCTTTGGAATGTGGCGATTTGTAAATATTTATAATTAGCCATTCACAAATGCTCTAATAAAAGATACAGTTTAACTATTGAATTTCCCCTAAGTAACAAAGGATTTCCCATGGAAATAAATGAGTGGGTAGATGAGTTGTTTGAAGTATTTGACGAAGATAAAGACGGAGTAATAAACCGCTCTGAATTCGTAGAACTAATAGAAGTATTATTACAAGATAAAGGGCTTCGCATGTGTGAAACCATATTTAATCGTTTTGATACTAACCATAGTAACTCTATTTCTAAAGATGAGTTAAAAGTTATGGTGATAGAATTAGCGTTATAATTTAACTATCGCTTTTTCAAAATATGTAGCTTTCTTTCTGGGAGCTACAGTATTTGCTAATGCATTATTTTATTAACAGCATTAGTACGACACCCCAGCTTTTTAATATTCTCCCCGGTTGTCATTCTTAACTCTCTTTTGCTGTGTAGGTTCACGTATAGGTTAAGCTATTTTATTATCTATACTTTGATACTAGAGCGCAGAATTGCTGAAAGTTTTATATCATTTGGCATTTAATTAACCTAAAACATAAACTCTTTTAAGCCAATTGAATGGAGACTATACATAGTCACTTCAAGTTACGGGCTTAAAATGACTAAGTATAAGTTGAAAAATAACTAATATTATTTAATAGATAATAACGCTTTTTTTAGTGCCTCTTTATTGATTTTATTCTTATCACTTTGTATCAACGGTAGTGATTTTTTATAAACAACTCTGCTTGGTATCATGTACGAAGCAAGGTGCTTTTTCAGTTCAAATAAAATCTCTTTTTCTGTTATTTCAGTTGCTGCAGAGTAGACCATAACAATTTCTTCTTCAATAAGTTCATTGTCTATCCCAAACACTGCACACTTTTCAATTTGCGGAATGTTCTTAGCCACAACAGATTCAATTTCATAAGGTGAAACTCTAAAACCTCGTGTTTTAATCATGTCATCTTGTCTGGAAACAAAGTAGAAATACCCTTCTTCATCTTTGTAAACATAATCACCGGTAGCTACAACCAACTCGTCTGTTAACTGTCCTTCAAGGTTAATCACATCTTTTAAAATTTGCACTGACTTGAATCGCTCAGAGTTTTGTTCTGGAGCATTCCAAAAGCCGCGATAAATATAACCACCGCGATGAATTAACTCTCCCACTTCACGAACACCACATTCTTTACCCTCTTCATTAATAACATAAAGCTCAACATCAGGAATAGCTTTACCAATGGAATCAGGTCTAATTTGTACTTGAGATGGGTCAAGGTAGGTTGAACGAAATGCTTCTGTAAGGCCATGCATAGAATAAAAGTCAGCCTGTTGAAAAGTATTTTTACAATCTTTAATCATTTTCGCTGTTACGTTACCACCTGAAGAGGTAATTGTTTTAATCCCGGAGAAAAGTTCAGCACTTGGCAGTCGATTAATATCTTCATCAAACATTTGTGAGATATTAACTGGCATCAGTGGGATAACAGTCACTTTATCGTTGATTAAGTGATTAAAGAAGTCTTCAGGTAAAATAAAGCGATGTAACGCCAAAGTCGCTGCTTTATACAAGGTACAAAAGATTTGGTTTAAACCATAATCAAGATTAAAAATAAGTACACCTGAGATCACATCGTCATGTTTAAGCTTCAAATATTCAGAAACAACGCGAGCAGAATCAATCAAATTACGATGAGAAATAACAATACCTTTTGGTGTACCTGACACACCAAAAGAATAGGTAATTACCGCGTTACTATGACCATTGATATCACATACATAAGGCTTATTATAGTATTTAAAAATTTCCTCAAATGACGCAACACCCTTGCTTGCTGTTTCATATGAAATGATATGACCATCAAAGTTAATTTCTTCAATGCTTTCTAATTTTAGCTTGTCTGTAATAATACATTTAATATCACAATCATTAATAATGTATTCTACTTGCTCTGGTTTTAACAATGTTGTCAGCGGTACTAAAATATAGTCCGTTGATAAAATAGCCAATACAGCAATTACTTGTTCAATCCCCTTGGTAGAATAAATACCAATACGTGAATCTTTTGGTAAATCTAGCTCATTAAGGTAAAAAGCGACTTGGTTTACTTTAGTAAACAGCTGAGCATAGGTAATGCTTTTTTCATTGTAAACTATGGCGTCTTTATCGCTATTAGCTTGTACTGCACCTTCAAGAAGTGTTCTTATACAGTTTATTGACATAAAATTTTTCCTCTTCCTTTAAGCGTCTGCTGTTCCAAGCGTCCAAATATCATAGTTATTATCAAGAACGGTCATCGGGTTATGATCAGAGTTTAGGATTTTTTTGTAGAAAAACGAAATGATATCTTCTATTTCGTTACTCGTTAATACTTTAGTTATACCACCAGTTAACACGATAGAGCTAATAGCAAATAACTTTAAATTTATATAGGCTTTTTTATAATGTGAAATTTTGCATAAAACTAAAAAGATCGCTAATTGCATCAGTATCTTTGTCGCTTTCTCACTCTGCTCTTCAAAAATATTTTCAGTCACTTTTAGGTGCATTAGTAGTTCATAAACAAACTCATTACTTTTAGCTGCAAAAATTAATGACTGCTTCGATTTATAAACACCAAGCTTTTTAAATACTAGCCTATCATATTCATTTTCGGTTACTAAATTATCATCAACCAGATCTTTAGAATAATGAATATCCGTAGTCGCACCACCTATATCAAGTAAGATAAAAGGGTTAACTACAGAAAACTTTGCATCTATTAGTGGTAGTGTTTTATTTACGATATAAGGTGTTGGAAATATTTGGTTTGAAGTAATATCATACAAATGCTTAATATCTTCTTTGCCTTCAATATCTTTTTGATAAAGGTTAGTGAGGTATTCTCGCAAATGCTCTTCAACTATATGAAGTCTGTCATCAATTATATTTGGTAAAACTTCAATATTTTCAATATTTTCTTTTAATGCGGGAGCATCTAACTCGTTACCAACAAATACTATATTTGAATAGCGCAACTGAGCTAAGTAGTCATATAAACTGTTAGAAAAAATATTACCATTTGAATTAATGCCGCCCACAATAATAACCACATCGATAAGGTCACTTGGTAATGAGTAATCTTCAATGTCTTGATATAAAACAGTATCAATAATATTGATGCCTGAATTAAAGGCAATATTAGTAGCGTATTTTAATGAGAAAGTATTAGTAACCCCAATAATCAGTGTTGTTAAGCCACCATTAGCAGATGAGCAAATATGGACATTTTCTTTATTGTAGCCTTCAATGGTATTGCCACACTTATGCATTAAGTCGTCTAAAATATCTTTATTAAAGTCTCTTAAGTGCTGTTCTATATGCGCCGTAGTGCTAAGCTTGAAATAAGTGCTACCAACATCAATTAGCAACTTTTCACTGCTTGTATTAGTTATGTTGTTTTCGGTGCTCATTGCATAATTCCTATATCATGAATAATATCATTTACGATACTAGTGGTATCTTTGGTCAAATCACATTGCGCTTTATCATAAGCGTAACAACGATCAGGAATAGGAACATTTCCTCGTTTGATAATTCTGATATTTTTCTTCGCATCTCTGATGGTGATCATATTATTGTGGTTAATAATATGCGGAGAAAAAGGTACATCGATAATGCCATTTTTAATAGAATTAAAAACCTTTCGCCATAAAGTATCAGCAGGATCGTTAAATACTGCTTCCATAATAGCCTTAACTTGTAGCGTTAACATTTCTTCTTCTTCTTCATCAACCACATTAGGTAAACCGTTTAAAATACCTAACGTGTATTGCGTATTAGAGACTGTTTTAGCATTGGCTTCTTTGGTAGGAATACCTGAGGCTTCTTCTCTGGTTTTGGTAATAATTTTATCTGCACCAACCATTGAGGCAATAACAGTTGCCATATTTATTAACTGCTCGGCATAATCTTTATTCATTGGGAATGCACCCATCCATTGGTGATAAACCAAATGAATTGCTGCATCACTACAATCAATTTGTGCAGCATAATGCTTAGCTAATTTTTTCAGAACTGCACCCGTAACAATATCTTGGTTCATTGAGCCTTGCTGTGCAAATGACACCGAGAAAGACTTTACTCCCTCTTCTAGTGACAGCAGCATTTCAAGCAATTGAATAACAATGGTAATTGACGGCGGTACTAAAGTTGCTGTAAGCGGACCAAAAGATTCTCTATTAATAGGCTCATTTAGCTTAGAGTAGTTAGCACACACTCTCTCTACATACTTCCAATATAAGAAGGCTTTATCTAGCGGGAAGTTTTTTGAATAGGGTAAAAGGTAGGTTATAGGGCCGCCTTCTATTTCAAAAATTCCTGACGCTATAGCCGTTTCAATTAACAACCTAGCATCTGGAGTGCCGTGTCGTAAACTCACTGGTTTATTGAAGTTGGTGATCATCTTACGGGTGGTGCGATAGCCATGGTTAACTAAAGGATAACCATTAAGCATATCAACGTCATTTTCTTCACTTAAACGTAGCATTTTCTTTGACGTAGCATAATCATTCAAGCGCGTATTTGAATCAATAGTTAGTGGTAATACATCAACATTAGCATCAACAAAAAACTCATAAAGTGCAAATTGCTTTTTATAAGTAGGAAAACCACCACGTGGTTGCACTAACATTTTGTTTTTCTTTTTAAAGTGATGAGAGATAAATAAATCTTTACTGGCATTTTTAACAAACTCTGCTACTTCAGCAAAGTCAAACGTATCAACATACTCATTGCTCAGAATTATTTCTCTTTCTTCTTGCAGCAAACTCATTATTCTTTACTCTCTTTTGTATCTCTATCTTTGATAAAGGTTTCTAACAAGTCTAGACCTGTATTTAAATCAACTTGGTGACAAACAATATCAAAACCATAATTTTTATATCTTGGAATAATATCTTCCGCACTACCAGTGCCAACCACTAAATTGCCACCAATCATCATGATAATATCATCTAAATTTTTGTATTTTGCTTTAAGTAATTTAACTTCTCGACTCCACCCTTCGGCTTCGCCATTGAGCGACGATATCATTAAAACATCAGCTCCAGTTTCTACTGCTGCATCAAAAAATTCTTCTAAGTAAGTATTCACCCCTAAGTTAAATACTTCGTATCCTCGAGCATTTAAAGAAAGCTCAATTAATCGATTAGCGACCACGTGGATATCGTTGCCAACTACACCTGTTACTACCTTCATAAGATTATTACGCCTAACGTATAACTATTCATAATTGCTGAATATATAGTATCAAAATTTAGTGAAAAACACTCCTTTAATGCTAGAATACTGAGTTATATCGTAAATAAAAAAAGAACAGGACTAATTTATGACATTTTTTACCGCGGATATCTGTGATGATCACAGCGATAAGGTATTTGTATTAGGCGCAGGCTATCAAAACTATGGTGGCGCGAGTAAATGCCAAGGCGAGATCGTTACCATAAAGTTAGATAAAAACAACTCGGATTTAATAACTCTACTTAGAGATGAAGACGGTACAGGCAAAGTTGTCGTTGTTGATGTAAACCAAGAGTACTTTGCTGTGGTTGGTGAAAACTTAATGAAGTTTGCCCATCAAAATAACTATGCTGGCATAGTGGTAAACGGCTATATAAGAGATACCTTTCAAATAGCTGATATTCCTGTTGCCTTATATGCACTTGGAACTTGCTCTAGAAAATCAATTCCTGTTACTTCAGGTGAAAGAAATATTAATTTATCATTTGGTGGTATTGAGATTAATCATAGCGATTACCTCTATGCCGATACCGATGGTATTATTGTTACTAGTAAAAAAATTGTTTAGCTTTTATTGAAAATTAAGCGTTAAAAACTAAAAAAATCCCGATGTTAATATGATTAACCTCGGGATTTTTATTTTCTCGTTACTGTGACTTTAAGTGATTAAAGTACTTTAGCAATAGATTTAGTTAAATAACCAACATTATCAGGCGAGATCCCCGCAAGACTAATACGGCTAGAACCTACAATATAGATGCTAAATTCATCTTGTAAGCGTTGTACTTGCTCTTTATCAATGCCTAAGAAAGAGAACATACCATTCTGTTTAGTAATAAAACTAAAGTCGCGTGTTACACCGTTAGCAGCTATTTGATCAACCAATAACTGACGCATACCGTTAATACGGTCACGCATTTCTTTTAATTCACCATGCCACTGAGTTGTTAACTCAGCAGAGTCTAAAATAGTTTCTACAATAGCTGCACCATGTGCTGGCGGCATAGAGTAATTTACTCTAACAACAGATAATAATACTGAGTTTATAATATCAGCAGCAACGGCACTTTTACCAATAATAGAACAAGCACCAATACGCTCACGATATAAGCCGAAGTTCTTTGAACATGAGCTACAAATAACCATTTGTTCAACCGTATCAGCCATTAAACGTAAGCCATAAGCATCGGTATCTAAATCTTGACCAAAACCTTGATAAGCCATATCAACAACAGGTATAAAACCGACCTGTTTAGCAACGTCTGCTACTTGTTGCCATTGCTCTTTATTCAAATCCATACCGCTTGGGTTATGACAACATGCATGTAATAACACGGCATCATCTTTAGACACTTGTTTTAGTGCAGCAAGCATACCATCAAAATCTAAACCGTTATTTTCATAATCATAATACGGGTAGGTTTTAACATTTAAACCTGCAGCAGTAAAAACACCTTGGTGATTTGCCCAAGTTGGGTTACTTACCCAAATAGTAGCGCCTGGTGTACATGTTTTAATGAACTCACCAGCAGTACGTAAAGCACCTGTACCACCTGGAGTTGAAATAGTACGAACACGATTTTCACCGATAACCTTATGATCACCTAAAATAAGTGAGGTCATTTTTTCATTAAATAAAACAGAACCCGCAGAGCTTAAATAAGCTTTGCTACTTTCATTTTCTAAACGAAATTTTTCAGCTGCTTTTACACAAGCTAAAACCGGTGTATGACCAAGTTCATCTTTATAAATACCTGCACCTAAATCAATTTTATTAGGATTGCTGTCGGCTTTAAATTTTACTGATAAACCTAGTATAGGATCTGCTGGTAGCTGTGTTAATTTTGTAAACATACGTTTAATACCTTTCTAATTACGATGACTATTTATACTGATACCCCTTATTTAATCATTGAGTAAACGAGTATCTTTTTAATTTAATAGCGTTAAATATAATGAGATTGAGTATACCTCAAGAAATATGAATAATCGTGCATTAATACTGAATATAAACATGTTTAGTTTTTAAAACATGAATATATGGATAAAAATTTATTCTAATCGATTTTTATAGGTATTTAACAGCAGAAACGATAATAAAATAGAATTTGATTTAGGTTCTAATTGCTATTGTAGGATACAAGAATGGTGCCCCGACCCGGATTTGAACCAGGGACACGAGGATTTTCAATCCTCTGCTCTACCAACTGAGCTATCGGGGCATTGAATCATTTGCTAAAGAAGAAGCATGTTTCAAAGTTCGCGTATCATAGCTATTAATCTATAGGCTAGCAACCGTTTTTTAATTCTTTTTGAAACCTTTATTAAAATGGTTAATTAAAGTTCAAAATCACTAAAATCTAAATCACTTTCATGGGAGACTTCTGTCGTGCTTAGAGGATCAAGTAACGAAGGTTGGGCATCTTCAAGAGCTAGTGTATTTATTTCTTCGACAATTTTAGGCTTGTTTTTATTCAGTTGACGTTTTTTTCTCTGTACACAGCGTTTAATCACTTTTTGCTTAGTATCATTATCAAGATTGATCCAGTCTTGTCTTTCATCACGCGTGCGCATGCATCCAAGACAATAACCTTTTTCATTTGACTGGCATATACCTACACAAGGGCTGGGAACATCAAAAAACTCTAACTGCACTAACACTAACCGCCGTTAAATTAAAATGCACTGTAAGCTAAGTATACCTCAACATGCTAAATTAGCACATTGAGGTAGTTTTATTGAGTTCAACTATATTGTTAATCAATAATTTAAGCTAGCTTATCAGTAGCAATATGATAATCAGGATCTTCAATTACATTCACTTCAACAAGATCCCCTGCTTTTTTAAGTAATAACTTACACTCCTGATTTAAGTGTTTCAAATGCAAAGTCTTACCTTTAGCTAAGTAGCGCTCAGCTAGGGTATCAATAGCTTCTATTGCGGAGTGATCTGCAACACGTGAACGTTTAAATTCAATAATTATATCATCGCTGTCTTTGTCAACGTCAAACTGCTCTAAAAAGGTAGAGACTGAACCAAAGAAAATAGGGCCTGTTACTTCATATACTGTAGAGCCATTTTCATCTGTGCTACGACTCACATTGATATGTTTTGCATGTTCCCAAGCAAAAACTAACGCTGACACTATAACACCAACAATAACAGCAATAGCTAAATCGGTAGCAACGGTAACACCAGAAACTAGAATAATAACAAAGGCATCAGCTTTAGGTACCTTGCTCAAAATTCGAAAGCTTGACCACTCAAATGTACCAATAACAACAATAAACATAACGCCAACTAATGCTGCTAATGGAATCATTTCAATTAATCCCGAAGCAAATAAAATAAAGCCAAGTAATGCTATTGCTGCTGTAATGCCTGATGCTCGTCCTCGACCGCCTGAGTTAACATTAATCATTGATTGACCAATCATGGCACAACCACCCATTCCACCAAAAAAACCAGTAACGGTATTTGCCGTACCTTGAGCAATACACTCTTTATTACCACGGCCTCGAGTACCAGTTAGCTCATCAATTAAGGTTAATGTTAATAATGATTCAATCAAACCTATTGCAGCAAGTACTAAAGCAAAAGGAAGAATAATAGTTAATGTTTCGAAAGAAAACGGTACATTAGGAATAGAAAACTGCGGTAGGCCACCAGCAATAGAAGCTGTAGGATCGTTAGTCATATCACGGAGAAAATCAACAACTGTTCGGGTATCTAACCCTAAACTTTGTACTAATACAGTTACCACAACAATTGCTACTAACGATGAAGGCACTGCTTTAGTTAGTTTTGGTAAGAAATGAATAATAGCCATAGTCAAGATAATAAGCCCAGCCATAATCATCATAGGTGAACCTTGTAACCACTCAAGCTCGCCTGCGCTATTCGTCACTTTAAATTGACCTAATTGCGCTAAGAAAATTACAATAGCTAAGCCATTTACAAAGCCCAGCATTACAGGATGAGGAACTAAACGAATAAATTTACCAAGTTTCAATACACCGGCCAAAATTTGCAGTAAACCGGTGAGCACCACAGTGGCAAATAGGTATTCCACTCCATGTATGGCCACCAAACTAACCATTACAACTGCCATAGCGCCTGTAGCACCAGAAATCATTCCTGGGCGACCGCCTAAAATAGAAGTAATTAAACCGACCATAAACGCAGCATATAAACCAACTAATGGTTCAACTCCTGCAACAAAAGCAAAAGCGACGGCTTCAGGTACTAAGGCTAGAGCCACAGTTAAGCCCGATAGCACATCATTTTTCAGGTTAGACACCTTACTCGCGTGTAATTCAAACATTTTTATCTCATTGATTAGTTTATTGCGATGCATTAATTACAAATACATACGCGAAGTTAGCTGCTAATGGCCAACTGGATATAGACGACTATTAGGAAACATAGGGATTTTAGAGGGCGAAAATAATACAGATTTTATTGATAAAAGTCAATAATTGTAGGTTTTTACAACAAAATAAAAATGTGTCATTTTAAGCAGTTTTATCCGTTAATAATTCACTTTCATTTGTATTTACAATAGGAACCTTTACTTCAAAATAAGTGCCCTGCTCTGAATCAAGTAAAGAGATATTTCCTTGCAACTTGGTATTTACAAGATTAAAGACAATATTTAACCCTAAGCCAGAGCCTCCCTGACCACGTTTAGTTGTAACAAAGGGATCAAAAATTCTCTTTCTAAGCTCTTTTGGAATACCTATGCCATCATCACCGTAAACTAACGTTAAGTAACCTTCACTTTGTGTAAAAGCTATAGATATATTTCCCTCTTTATTGCCCTCAAAGCCATGAATATGAGAGTTCATTAGTAAGTTAGTTATAATTTGATTCCATGCACTTGGGTAGGTAACCAAATTTAAAGATTCATCAAGGTTAATGCTAATAACATATCGTTTTGATTTAAATAACGTTTTAACTGTATTCACAACATCATAAACATGTTTATGAAGATTAATATTAACTTCGGGATCAGTATGTTGTTCTACGGCAACAGACTTAAAGCTACTAATTAAATCCACAGCTTTTTTTAAACTTCGCTCAATGATTCCTTCATACTCACTCAATAGATTTAACGTGTTTTTTAAATATGATTTAGATAATTTTTGTTTTTCAACAGCCTCTTGTAAGCCTTCAACATTTTCCTTTAAAGCACTAATAGAGGTTACACAAATACCTAAAGGTGTATTTACTTCATGGGCAACTCCCGCAACTAACTGCCCTAAAGATGCCATTTTTTCAGACTGTACTAACTGATCTTTTGCTAAAGTTAAGTCATCAAGAGATTGTTGCAACTGTTTATTACTTTCTTCAACCTTTGCAGTTCTATCATGCACTTTTACTTCTAATTCACCATTTAATGCCAATAACGCATTTTCAGCATTTTCGAGTTTTATAACATCGTTTTTAAGCTTTACTCTCATATTATTTACAGCACTTACTAGAGAGTCTAACTCATCTCTATCTTGCGGACGGTTAGATAAAGTAAGCTCATCATCTAAGTTATCAGGTGATAGCTGTTGGGCATAATGGGTAATTTTAAAGAGGTGACGCGTTATTAGCCTATTAACAATAATAATGATAAAAAAGGCAACAATAAAAATTTTAATAAATTCTGCGGTAAGGATAAAGCCAGCTTGTTGCCGTAACCTTTTATATATATCTTGATAATTGGCATAAATTTGTAATTTACCTACCTTTTTATCATTATAAATTATTGGATATTCGACAAACTTTTTAGCTTCAATAGACTCATCCCCAAATTGTTGATAATAGTCAAAGTCATTTTCAATTTTAACAAAGCCAATATCGGGTAGATCTACTATTCCTTGAATTTGTTGGGCTGTTAACACCTTATTAAAATCCCATAAACTACTCGCAATAGAAGGAATGTGGCTTTTTTCAATATTTTCAAAGCGTTGTTCTAGTAAGGTAATGTCATTTTGAAAAGAAGAGTAGAGTTGTAGCAAGGTAGAGCATAACGAGACACATACGCTACACAATAAAATATAAAGCAACAGCCGCTTAGTCAATTTATTATGAAGTTCAATAGCTTTCGTCATTAATATAGCTCATAAAAGGATAATTTTTCATCAGTAAAACTATTTAAAACTTGTTAAAGATAAAAGTCAACTGCGAACAATTTGATGCTTAAGTCTATCTGGCTTCACCATTTTAATAAACGCAGTATAAAGCCTTGTATAGAAAATATATTAACGTTTTAGCATGCAATTACCTGAACTCATCCAAGATAAAATAATTATTTGTAATAAAATTAACTAAGTATAAAATTTTGATAAGTTTACTTAAAATGAACTAATTAATCGGGTGAAATCTCGATGAAGTTGTTACTATAGTACGTGAATAAGTTTCTCAGGATAAATAAATGCAAATAATCGCAGTACTCGCTATAGCTTCTTTATTGTGGCTAATTTGGCAGTTAATTAGAGCTAAACGTTTTACCCGTTTTAAACACAAAATAGAAGATGAATTAAAAGACAAGGTAATTGCCCATATTATCGAAGAGCTTAATGAAACTCGTAGTGACATGTACCCTAATAATGAATGCCACCAAGCAGCAACACTTTTTTATTGGTGCCAATATAAAAGCCGCATATTACATGCGGCTTTACAAAGAGAAATAATCACTGAGAAATGGTTAGAAGAGTCAGGTAACTTACGTAATGCTCAACATTTATTTCATGTTGAACAACAGTACTTACCTTAAAGAGTCTGTACCTATATAACCGTGTATCACCTATGAATTAGATACACGGTAACTTTACGCTTTAGCAAACTGCAGATCCCAAACACCGTGCCCTAAACGTTGACCACGGTTTTCAAATTTGGTTAACGGTCTAGATTCAGGTCGCGGTACATAATCATTACTTTCAGATAAATTAATATACCCTTGAGCGCTCTGCATATCTTCAAGCATACACTCAGCATAGTTTTCCCAATCAGTTGCCATATGAAAAACACCACCAACAATTAACTTTTTGCGGATAGTTTCAACAAAGTCTGCTGAAACAATACGACGTTTATGATGTTTCTTTTTATGCCAAGGATCAGGAAAGAATAGTTGTACTGTAGTTAAAGTCTCTTCGGGAATGCAATCAGCTAAGATTTCTATGGCATCGTGCTCAAATACTTTTATATTGCTCACACCTTCTTCCATTGCTAAAGCTATACAAGCGCCAACAC
>CAXIBS010000023.1:0-24242 GCA_964022585.1 uncultured Colwellia sp. | reverse complement strand
AGTTGAGCCTTTTGCTCATCTGATATTTTTACCTTATTAAGTACTTCAGAATAACGGGCTATCGCTATTTCACTTTTAAAGTTAACTGCTAAAGGCTCTGCAATAACGAGCTGACTCACTACCGCAGAACTAGATGATTTAGGCTCATTTAGCGATACACAGCCCTGTGTAAGTAAAGTAATACTAAAGGTCACAGCTAGCATTATGGATTTATGAAATAGTTTCACTAATACGCCTTAACAAATATTCATTTAAAGTTTGTGTCATTTCGATTGTACTCGATTTCAAACAAAAAAGGAGCCATAAGGCTCCTTTTTATTAGACTAAATTGTAAATGATTTAGTCGTTACTAAGACTATTACTCAGCTGCAGGTGTTTCAGCTGCAGGTGTTTCAGCTGCTGGCTTTTCTAGTGCTTCTTTAATACTTAAACGAACACGACCTTGGCGATCAACTTCTAGTACTTTAACCTTCACTTCTTGACCTTCTTTAAGCACGTCACTTACGTTGTTAACACGCTCTTCAGAGATTTGTGAAATATGTACTAAACCATCTTTACCTGGTAATACATTAACAAAAGCACCAAAATCTACGATACGAACAACTTTACCTGTGTAAAGTGTACCTACTTCAATTTCAGCTGTTAATGCTTTAATACGGTTGATTGCATCTTGTGCTTGCTCGCCTGATGTTGCAGCAATTTTAACTGTACCGTCATCATCAATTTCAATTGTAGTGCCTGTTTCTTCAGTAAGTTGGCGAATAGTTGCACCACCTTTACCGATAATATCACGAATTTTATCTTGGCTAACTTTAAGCTTATGAATACGTGGTGCAAACTCAGAAATCTCTTCTCTGTGGCCTGCAATTGCTTCATCCATTACTGACAAGATGTGCGTACGCGCTGCTTTTGCTTGGTTTAAAGCAATTTGCATGATTTCTTGCGTAATACCTTCAATCTTGATATCCATTTGTAGTGCAGTGATACCACCAGTTGTACCTGCAACTTTAAAGTCCATGTCGCCTAAGTGATCTTCATCACCTAAGATATCGCTAAGCACTACAAAGTTTTCACCTTCTTTAACAAGCCCCATTGCAATACCTGCAACAGATGCTTTAATTGGTACACCAGCATCCATAAGTGCTAATGAAGTACCACAAACAGAAGCCATTGAAGATGAACCGTTAGATTCTGTGATTTCAGAAACTACACGTACTGCGTACGGGAATTCTTCAACTGTCGGCATAACGGCTAACATACCGCGTTTTGCTAGACGACCGTGACCGATTTCACGACGCTTAGGAGAACCAACAAAACCAGTTTCACCAACACAGTATGGAGGGAAGTTATAATGAAGCATGAATGCATCAGTTTTCTCACCCATAATAGTATCAAGACGCTGTGCATCACGTTGTGTGCCTAAAGTAGCTGTTACAAGTGCTTGTGTTTCGCCACGAGTAAATACCGCAGAACCATGAGTACGTGGTAATACGCCAGTCATAACGTCTAATGCACGTATTGACTCAGGATCACGACCATCAATACGTGGTGAACCTTGAGTGATACGACCACGAACAACTGTTTTTTCTAAGTCGTGGAATAAATCTTTTGCTTCTTGAACATTAAGCTCTGCATCGTCAGCTAATAATTGCTCTACAACACTGTTGCGAATTTCAGCAACTTTTTCATAACGAACAGCTTTTTCTGTAATTTGGTAAGCTTCATTCACTTGTGCTTCAGAAAGCTCAGCAATTTTTGCTACTAATTCAGCATTTTTCTCTGGAGCAGTCCATTCCCATGCAGGCGTATTTACTTCAGTTTTAAATTCTTTAATTGCATCTACGGCAACTTGCATTTGCTCATGACCATAAACTACAGCGCCAAGCATTACTTCTTCAGATAGTACATCAGCTTCAGACTCAACCATTAATACAGCAGAATCTGTACCTGAAACAACTAAATCTAATTGGCTTGTTGGTAATTCAGATTGAAGCGGGTTAAGAATATACTGACCTTCAGCATAACCAACACGTGCAGCGCCAACTGGACCACTAAATGGAACACCAGCAATAGCAAGTGCAGCAGAAGTACCAATTAATGAAATAATATCTGGTGCAATTTCAGGGTTAACCGAAACAACAGTGATAATTACTTGAACTTCGTTAGTAAATCCTTCTGGAAATAAAGGACGAATTGGACGGTCAATTAAACGTGCAATTAATGTTTCTTCTTCTGAAGGACGACCTTCACGTTTGAAGAAGCTACCAGGAATTTTACCAGCAGCGTATGTACGCTCTTGATAGTTAACTGTAAGTGGGAAAAAGTCTTGACCTTCTTTAGCTTCTTTTTTTGCAACAACTGATACAAGTACACAAGTGTCGTCCATGCTAGCCATAACAGCTGCAGATGCTTGACGAGCAATATTACCCGTTTCAAGCGTTACGGTATGCTTACCGAATTGAAATTTTTTAGTTACTGGATTAAACATTTATTATGTTTCCTTAATATTTACTTATTTATATTAACCAATCTGTACAATTATTTATTCACTTAAGTCGTTGAAACTCATCGTTAAGTGGAACAAAAAATTATACAGTTTGATTGATTATTTACGGCTTAAAATTACGTTAGAATTATGACAATAATATTAAGCAGGCATATTATACTGACCTGAGTACTATTTGCTAGTTAGAATGGGGAGTTACCGTAGTTTTAATACAAAATAAGTTAATCTATCCTTATCAACTTAATGAACTCATCTAACAAATGATCATAACTACGCAATAGGTGTTAAAAAGCATATACGCTGAAAAGCAAAAAGGAGCCTATTGGCTCCTTTTTTCATCTCATTTGAATAAACAAATGATTAACGACGTAGACCTAACTTACCGATTAAAGCAGTGTAACGTTCAACGTTTTTACCGTTTAAGTAATCAAGTAACTTACGACGTTGTGCAACCATGCGTAATAAACCACGACGTGAATGGTGATCATGGATGTGCTCTTTGAAGTGACCTTGTAAGTGGTTGATTTGTGTAGTTAACAAAGCAACTTGTACTTCTGGTGAACCTGTATCACCTTCTTTTTGAGCGTATTCTGCAACGATTGCTGCTTTTTCTGTAGCATTTAAAGACATTATAAATCCTTAGTGTGTTACTCAACTATATGATTTAACATTAGTTTTGAGTTTTAAAATTCTATCTAAGCCAAACACTAATTCAGCGAAGATAACGAAAGAGCGCGTATTCTATCAGGGCTTAGTTAAATTGCAACTAAAATCCAAAAGTTAGCATTAATTTAAGTTGTATTCCCCGATAAATAAGCAATTAAATAATATTTAGATTACAACAATTCGCTTCGGTGCAACCTGTCCATCATCGTTAATAATGCCAACGCCAATAAACTCAGCATTTTCATCTTGTTTATCTTCACCAATATACACTTGCACACTGCCTTCTGCTGGTGCTTGATATGCTTGAACAGGATTTCCATGACGTAAAAAGCTAGCTGACATATCATCAATATATACTGCAGGCATGCCTTTTACTGCGCTTTCCATCGGCAATAATAGTGGGTCAAGTACTTCTGAAGGGGTTATATCATCAGCTTTTGCTTGTTCAAGTAATGCTTCAAGCTCTGCAAGGGTTACCATTTTTTCAATAGGGTAACTACCTACTGCTAAACGCCTCAGATCAGCAACGTGTGCACCACAGCCCAACAATTCGCCTAGATCATCAACGATGGTACGAATATAAGTACCTTTAGATACATGAATAGTTAATTCAACTTCATCATGCTCAAAACGTAAAAGCTCTAAAGAAAATACAGTAATATCACGTGCTTCACGTGGTACATCTATACCTTCACGGGCATATTTATATAAAGGTTTCCCTTGATATTTAAGTGCAGAATACATTGACGGAACTTGCTGTGTTGTTCCTCTAAAACTATCTAATGCATCAGTGAGCTGTTCTTCAGATACTGAAACTTCTTTTTCACTTACTATTTCACCCGCTGCATCACTTGTAGTGGTACGAATACCCAATTTAGCGGTAACTTGATAAGTTTTATCTGTATCAAGTAAAAATTGTGAGAACTTAGTTCCTTCACCTAAACAAATTGGTAGCATGCCTGTTGCTAGTGGATCTAATGCACCGGTATGACCAGCCTTCTGAGCAAAATACACACGTTTAACCGCTTGTAATGCATGATTAGATGACATTTCATAAGGTTTATCTAAGAGCAAAACACCATTTATAGCACGACCTTTTCTACGTTTTGCCATGCCTTACTCGCCTTGTTCTTCGCTGTTATTTTTATTCAACTCGCTTGCATCATCACTATTACTATCACTTGCAACAGCTTGATCAACTAAAGCACTCATTCGAACACCTTCACTCATCGATTTATCATAAACAAACCGTAAGTGCGGCATGATACGCGCGCGTAAGCGTTTTCCAAGTAGTGAGCGAATATAACCTTCTGCATCAGCTAACACTTCAAGTGATGCTTTAATGTCTTCAGGGTTATCGTTATAAAAAGTAACAAATACTTTTGCATAAGCTAAATCACGTGTCACTTCTACAGCAGATACTGTTGTCATACTTAAACGCGGATCTTTAATTTCGCGCATTAAAATAATCGCGATCTCTTTTTGGATTTGCTGACCTACTCGATCAGTACGGGCATATTCTCTAGCCATAATTTTTCTCTTGTAACTTAATATCTATTAACAAAAAAGGGACATTAGTCCCTTTAATATAATTGCAGTAAAATATTCAACTACCTGTTGTTTTAGATTGAAGCCAATGACTTCGAGAGCAAAGCGGAAGCACGGAGTTGACTAATGTCAATGAGTACTTCCAATGCCGCTATCGATGACATTAGCAAAAATATAAAATTACAGTGAACGTTTAATTTCTACCGTTTCGAAAACTTCGATCTGATCGCCTACGCGTACATCATTGTAGTTCTTAACACCGATACCACACTCAACACCGTTACGAACTTCTTGTACATCATCTTTAAAGCGACGTAATGATTCAAGTTCACCTTCATAGATAACAACGTTATCACGTAAAACGCGAATTGGTGCTGAACGTTTGATAATACCTTCAGTAACCATACAACCAGCAATCGCGCCAATTTTAGGAGACTTAAATACATCACGAACCTGAGCAAGACCAATAATTTCTTGCTTGAATTCTGGTGCAAGCATACCGCTCATTGCTTGTTTAACTTCATCAATTAGCGCGTAGATAACACTGTAGTAACGTAAATCAATGTTTTCTGATTCAATCACTTTACGAGCAGAAGCATCAGCACGAACGTTGAAACCAACAACGATTGCATTTGAAGCTGCAGCTAAAGTAGCATCAGTTTCAGTGATAGCACCAACGCCTGAACCAACAATCTTAACTTTTACTTCTTCAGTAGAAAGTTTCAATAATGAATCAGAAATCGCTTCAAGTGAACCTTGTACATCTGACTTAATAACAACATTTACTTCTGAAATTTCACCTTCAGCCATACTTGCAAACATGTTTTCAAGTTTAGCTTTTTGCTGACGAGCAAGTTTCACATCACGGAACTTACCTTGACGATATAAAGCAACTTCACGTGCTTTCTTCTCATCTTTAACAACAGTTGCTTCATCACCTGATTGTGGAACACCACTTAAACCAAGAATTTCTACTGGAATCGAAGGACCTGCTGATTGAATTGTTTTACCATTTTCATCACGCATTGCTCTAACACGACCATACTCTAAACCACAAAGTACGATATCACCCTGCTTCAAAGTACCTTCTTGTACAAGTACTGTTGCTACTGGGCCACGGCCTTTATCTAATTTAGATTCAACAACAACACCGCTTGCCATTTTATCAACAACCGCTGTTAGCTCTAGCACTTCAGATTGTAATAATATTGAATCAAGTAATTCATCAATACCTAAACCTGTTTTGGCTGAAACGTGACAGAATTGAACGTCACCGCCCCACTCTTCTGAAAGTACGTCATGTTGTGATAATTCACTTTTAACACGATCTGGATCAGCTGACTCTTTATCCATTTTGTTAACGGCAATAATAATTGGTGCATCAGATGCTTTTGCATGCTGAATCGCTTCAATTGTTTGCGGCATAACACCATCATCAGCAGCAACAACGATAATAACAATATCTGTTGCTTTAGCACCACGTGAACGCATTGATGTAAAGGCAGCATGGCCTGGAGTATCTAAGAAAGTGATCATACCATGACCAGTTTCCACATGATAAGCACCGATATGCTGAGTAATACCACCAGCTTCGCCGTCAGCTACTTTTGCTTCACGAATGTGATCAAGTAGTGATGTTTTACCGTGATCAACATGACCCATGATAGTAACAACTGGCGCTCGCGTTATCGCTTCACCCGTATGACCACGATCAGCTAATACTGCTTCTTCAAGCGCATTTTCTTTAACAAGAACCACATCAAAGCCCATTTCTTCAGCAACTAATGCTGCTGTTTCTTGGTCAATAACTTGGTTAATGGTTGCCATTGCACCCATCTTAAACATTGCTTTAACAACTTCAGCACCTTTCTTAGCCATTTTATTAGCTAACTCAGCAACAGAAATTGTTTCACCGATACGAATATCGTTTAGTTTAGTTTCTACAGGCTTAGTAAAGCCATGCTTTAAACTTTGTGGTGCAGATAATGTTTGCTTACGTCCGCCACGTGCATTACGTCCGCCACGGGCATTTTTATCTGCTGCCGCTTTTTTCTTCTTACGACGACGGCCTGCGCCTTCATCAGCTGCATCAACTTTATCTTCAGCTTCTTGTGCGTATTTTGAAGAAGTAACGTGAACAACTTCTTTCTCTTTTGCTTTACGCTCTTCTTCTTGCGCTTTCCAGCGTGCTTCATTTTCTTCAGCAAGCTTTCTAGCTGCTTCAGCTGCTTCTTTAGCTTCAGCTTCAATTTTTGCTGCAACTTCTTGTTCTTGAGCTAAACGAAGTTGTTTTGCTTCTTCAGTTTCTTCAACTTTTACAGGCGCTGCTTTTTCAACATTTTTAGCTTTTTCTGCCGCTGCTTGTTTAGCTTTTTCTGCTGCTTCAACTTTCGCTGCTGCTTTACGTTCAGCTTCAACTTCAGCTTTTGCTGCCGCTACTGCTTTAGCATTTTCAGCTTCTTTAGCTGCTGCTTCAGCTTTTTGTGCTGCTAATGCTTCTGCTTTTTCTGCTGCTTCTGCTTCCGCTTTTGCTGCAGCTTCTGCCATTTGCTGTTCTTCTAGATCACTTCGTTTTACATAAGTGCGTTTTTTACGAACTTCAACATTAACCGATTTACTTTTGCTACCGTGTCCCATAGTCAAAGTTGACTTAGTTTTACGATTTAAAGTTAATTTGCTCGGCTTAGCTGCTGAGTTATCACCATGCTGTTTTTTCAAGTGTCCTAACAACGCTTCTTTTTCGTCTTGCGAAATAGCATCGGTTGCCGATTTATTAACGCCTGAGTCAGCCAATTGGCTCACTAAACGTTCCACCGGTGTACCAATTTCCTTGGCAAGCTCTGCTACAGTTATATCTGCCATTTACACTATTCTCCCGGTGTTAATTATTCTTCGTTAAACCAACAAATGTTACGTGCAGCCATAATTAGCTCGCCCGCTTTGGTCTCAGTTAATTCTTCAATATCGCTTATTTCATCGATACCTTGTTCTGCTAAATCTTCTAATGTTTTCACACCGCGACTTGCTAAAACAAATGCTAAATGACGTTCTAAACCGTCAAGCGCTAATAAGTCTGCCGCAGGCTCTGCACCTTCTAGCGTCTCTTCACTTGCTAATGCTTGTGTAGTCAATGCTTCTTTAGCTCGTTCTCTTAACTCTTCAACAATTTCTTCATTTAAACCGTCAATTTCAAGCATTTCTTCTGCTGGAGCATAAGCAATTTCTTCTAATGAAGTAAAACCTTCATCTGATAATAAAGTAGCGAAGTCTTCATCAAGGTCTAGCTTATCAATGAATAAGTTTAATACTTTGTCATTCTCAGCTTGGTGCTTCTCTTTCATGTCAGCAACAGTCATTACGTTTAGTTCCCAGCCAGTTAACTGACTTGCTAAACGAATATTTTGACCACTACGGCCAATAGCCATTGCTAAGTTGCCTTCTTCAACAGCAATATCCATGGTGCCTTTATCTTCATCAACAATGATTGAAGCAACTTCAGCCGGAGACATAGCGTTTATTACATATTGTGCTACGTTGTCATCATATAACACGATATCAACACGCTCACCGCCTAACTCACCCGAAACGGCTTGTACACGTGAACCACGCATACCAACACAAGCTCCAACTGGGTCGATACGTTTATCGTTACTTTTAACCGCTATTTTAGCGCGAGAACCAGGATCACGTGCTGCGCCCTTAATTTCTAACATTTCTTCGCCAATTTCTGGCACTTCAACGCGAAATAGTTCAATTAACATTTCTGGTTTAGTACGACTAACTAATAACTGCGCACCACGAGCTTCAGCTTTGATCTCATACAATAAACCACGAACTCTGTCACCAGGACGGAAAGTTTCACGTGGCAACATATCATCGCGGTAAATAACAGCTTCTGCATTATTTCCTAAATCTAGAATAACACTCTCGCGACTAGATTTTTTCACTACGCCAGTAACTAATTCACCAACTTGATCTTGGTATGCATCAACTACTAAAGCACGTTCTGCTTCACGAATTTTTTGTACAATAACTTGCTTAGCAGTTTGTGTAGTAACACGATCAAAAGTAACTGATTCAATTTGATCTTCAACATAATCACCAATGCTTAATTCTGGGTTATCATATTGTGCAGCTGCTAAACTGATTTCAGCGTATGGGTTTTCCATTGGTTCTGTACTGTCTTCAACAATTAACCAACGACGGAAAGTATCAAATTCACCGCTAATACGATCAATACAAACACGAACGCTAATATCGCCTTCATACTTTTTCTTGGTCGCAGTTTCTAAAGCAATCTCCATTGCTTCAAAAATACTTTCACGTGGTAATGCCTTTTCATTTGATACAGCATCAACAACCAGTAATATCTCTTTACTCATGTTTCTTTAGCCTTAACTTTTAGGTAAATATTTATCTAGTTTTCGTATTAGTCTATTTAAAATAAACGCTATATTTTTTAATAGTTCAACACAATGAAAAGCTAAATAGTTACTTCTATTAAACTTAAATATTTATTCTTACTTAATTCTTTATAATTTCGCGACAAGGTTTGCTTTGTCTACATTGTTGATAACAAGTTCGTAATCTATGCCATCTACTTCAACTATTAATGTGTCATTTTCTATAGCAGTCAATGTGCCTTTAAATTTTCTCCGACCATTTAAAGGCATTGATAACTTAACATTTACAGTTTCACCTACCACCGCTTTAAAGTGCGCCAACTCAAATAGTGGTCTATCAACACCCGGTGATGAAACTTCTAAGTTATATTCACTACTTATTGGATCTTCTACATCCAAAATAGCACCTACTTGACGACTTACTTCTGCACAATCATCAACATTGATGCCATTTTCATGGTCAATAAACAAACGTAAAACTGAATTATTACCAGCACTAATAAACTCAATACCGAGTAACTCTTTACCTGTTTCGCCCACTGCGGGTCGAAGCATATCAGTTAATTTTTGTTCGAATTTAGCCAATCGTGTTCTCCTGTTAGGATAAGAAAGAGCTAAAAACTAGTTAACTATTTCTTTTAAAATAAAATTTCAGGTATAAAAAAAGGGCTTATAGCCCAGCGTTATTTTGCTGTATATTTTATTTACAGTGATTTTTAATAAACACCATAAACAAAAAAGCCCCATAATTGGGGCCTATATCACTGACCCCATATTAGTTTCCAGCCTTTGATAGGAATTCTACTAATATTTGCAATAAGAATAGAGTTATCTGCATAAAAACAGAGAATCTTCAGTGACATCTTATTCCATACTTAATATGCCAACAGGCATAAACTAAGCACCGCAGATTATATAGTGACAAGTTTACAAGCGCAAGCTTGAATAGAGAATATAGCAAAAGAAAGAATAAATTATTTAAGCTTAAAATCTAGAATTAATGGTAAAAATTAACTTATGCTTTACAATCAATTAGTATAGCCCTAACAATCGTGTTATAAACACTTTCATTACCGTTAATAGTAATTCAATTTATGTCGCTTAAATGAATTACAGTGATCATTTTTTTGCGGAGAAATTTAACTCGACATGTATACTTATCCTCAATTATTACTAAGAAACTCAATTCTAGCACTGCTGTTTATTATCTCTATCAGTGCTATTTCATTGTCAATGTTACACTCGATGCTTGATAGTAAAGCAAATCAACATAGCAAGGCCATTGATTTATTAACAAATCAAATAGTAGTTTCACAAAAATCTTCGATAAAAAATGATAGTGTAGTTTTAATTCAAAGCATTGCTACAAAGCTCCAGCAATTAAGTTCTTACAACCTTTTAATCATAACCAACCAAGCCGGTGAAGAGCTATTTAATCATAGCAATGTCGATAATGGATTTACGCTATCTATTGTTGCACCTAAACCTCAAAAGACAGTAATAGCAGAGTTAGCTTTAACAGTTGAATATCAGCTTGATTTTTCAGGTGAATATAATTTAGTCATTAACTTTATTATAGCGACTATTATTTTATCAATACTATTGATATTTGTTGCTACATTTATGAGTATTAAAAGACATAAAACGGTATTCAAAGCAATTAGTAATCAAATTAAAAACGAGTTCTCTTTAATTAACCAAGATAACTTACTTGCTTCTGAAGAGTCAGAGCCTCATAACAACATATTAGAAATACCTGAACTTAAACAAGGTATTATTGATATTAAAAAAATGATCAAGCAACAGGTGGATAATACTAACACTTTAGAAAAAGAAGCTTACGTAGATCATCTAACTCAACTTGACAACCGTAATCGCTTTGTTCAATTCTATGAGGCACAAGTCATACAAGATAGCCCTGTCAAATTTGGTTCTCTAATTATTACTCGTTGTTCAGAGTTGCAAACGATAAATAAAATACACGGCTATAAAGAAGGTGATAATTATATAAGCCATATTGCCAAACTACTTGAAAAAGCTCTTCTCAAATATTCAGGTGGAAAAACATTTAGATTAAACAGTTCTGATTTTGCTTGTATTTTACCAAACACCGAATTGAAGCAAGCGGAAGTATTTGCTAATGAATTAACCACTGTATTTAATAACTATCAGCAAACGGCCGACCTTGATTCTGTAGCTTTTTCAGGCATCGTCTATTTCGATAAAACACAATCTTTAGGGGAGTTACTTGCCTTAGCTGATACTGGCGTAAGTGTTGCTCAAACTAAAGGTGCTAATGCTTGGTACTCACAAAAAGATTCCGATATTTTAGCAAGTAATAGTGCCAATTATGGCAATCAAAACTGGCGACAAGAAATTGATAGTGTTATAGAAAACCAGCGAATATCCTTATTACTACAACCCATACAACCTAATGGCAGAAATAATAAAGCTTACAGTGAAATATTAGCTCGCTTTATCAACTCCAACAATGATATTTTACCAACAACATCTTTTATCGCCATGGCTGAAAAGCTTGATAAAATTGTTGCTATAGATAAGTTAATTATTGAAAAAGCAATTCAAGAAATTACAAATAAAAATATGCTTGATCATAGCTTTGGTATCAATATTAGCGCTCGTAGCGTTAACGATGAACACTTTATGATTTGGTTAGAACGTAAATTATTACGTGAGCCTAAAGTCTCTACCCGCTTGATTTTTGAAATAACAGAAGCAGGACTACAGCAAAACATAAAAGCAAGTAAACGTTTAATTGATATGCTACATCGTGTTGGTTCAAGAATCACAGTTGAACGTTTCGGTATGGGTTTAACATCCTTTAAGTTCTTTAGAGATTTAACGCCTGATTACATTAAGATGGATGGTTCATACACTAGAAACATTGATAACGATAAAAATAATCAATACTTCTTACGCCTTATGGTCGACCTAGCCCATAGATTAGGCATTAATGTTTTAGCTGAAAGTGTAGAAACTCAGGAAGAAAAACATATATTAGAGAAGCTGTTTATTGATGGTTGCCAAGGGTTTTATATTAGTAAACCTGCTAAATTATAACTAGCTAACATTGCTTAGTCTTTGCAACATAAATATAGATAAACATTAATGCGACAATAAAAGCAGTTAATAGCAACACCTAGTCATACTAGAGTTGTTATATGTTAGAAAAAAAAGGATAATACTGGCAGCTTTTTAATAATTAACATCTTGACATATAACTCAAATGACTGATTACGCTCTACTGCTTATTGGCACAGTACTGGTGAATAACTTTGTACTTGTACAATTTCTTGGCTTATGCCCTTTTATGGGGGTATCTTCACGCACTGAAACAGCCATAGGAATGTCATTTGCAACCACTTTTGTAATGACACTAGCTTCATTACTAAGTTATCTGGTTACTACATACATATTAATACCTTTAAGTCTTGAATACCTCACCACAATGAGTTTTATTCTTGTTATTGCCGTTGTAGTACAATTTACCGAACTGGTTGTTCACAAGACAAGCAGTAGTTTATATAGATTATTGGGTATTTTCCTGCCATTAATCACGACAAACTGCGCCGTACTTGGCGTTGCTCTATTGAACCTAAGATTACAGCATAATTTCTTTGAATCGATTATTTATGGATTTGGTGCTGCTGTTGGCTTCTCTCTAGTTCTCGTTATGTTCTCAGCAATGAGAGAAAAGTTAGCCAATGCCGATGTTCCGACACCTTTTAAGGGTGCCGCAATTGCAATGATCACTGCAGGCCTAATGTCTTTAGCCTTTATGGGCTTTGCAGGTTTAGTAAAAATTTAAGGCAAAAAGACTCCCATGAATATTTTAATTGCCATACTCGTTTTAGGCGTTATCTCTGCACTTTTTGGTGCTCTACTTGGTTATGCTTCTGTTCGCTTTCATGTCGAAGGCGACCCTATTGCAGAACAACTTGATGCACTACTGCCTCAAACCCAATGTGGCCAATGTGGTTACCCCGGCTGTAAACCTTATGCTGAGGCCGTAGCTAATGGTGAAGCAATTAATAAGTGCGCGCCAGGCGGTGAGGATACGATTAAAAAAATAGCTGATTTACTAGGTGTTGATGTTCAACCTTTAGATGATAATCATGAACAAGATGACTCATCACAAAGTAACCTCCCTAAGGTTGCTTTTATCATTGAAGAAGACTGCATAGGCTGTACTAAATGTATTCAAGCCTGCCCAGTAGATGCAATTCTTGGCGCTGCAAAGCAAATGCACACAATACTTGCAGATGAATGCACAGGGTGTGATTTATGTGTAGCTCCTTGCCCTGTTGACTGTATTGAAATGCGCCCAACTCCTGAAACTATTCAGAATTGGCAGTGGGATTTGAATAAAATTGCTGTGAAGCAAATAGGTTAGGAGGCCACAATCTATGGAATCAATTATTGAGCGCATCAACCAAGGAAAATTCTGGCACTTTCATGGCGGTATTCATCCACCTGAACAAAAAGCAATTACGTCAGATAAACCAATTAAGCAGCTTTCATTACCTAAGCAGTTAGTTTTACCTTTGCAGCAACATATTGGTCGTCAAGGAGATTTACTTGTTGAGGTTGGTGATAAGGTACTAAAGGGACAAGCACTTACTCAAAGCTCTAACCCTATGGCGGTGCCAGTGCATGCGCCCACAAGCGGAACAATCAGTGCGATTAAAAAATCAGTCATTGCCCACCCTTCAGGTTTAAGCGAGTTATGCTTATTTATCGATGTTGATGGTGAAGATACGTGGAAAAAACGAGAAATATGCCAAGACTTCTCTCGGTTATCTCGCCAAGAAATTATTACCAAAATTTCTGATGCCGGTATTGCAGGTATGGGCGGTGCGGGCTTCCCAACCCATATTAAAGTCAATACAAAGCCAGATATTAACTTTTTAATTATCAATGCCGCTGAATGTGAGCCTTATATTACGTCTGATGATTTATTAATGCGAGAACAGAGTGAGGCTATTGTTGATGGTATAAAAATACTAGATCAATTACTTAATCCTGCATTTATTTTAATTGGCATTGAAGATAATAAGCCTCAAGCAATTAAAGCTTTGCAACAGGCAACTAAACACATAGAAAAGATGAAAGTTTGTGTGTTACCTACCAAATACCCTACTGGTGGTGAAAAACAGTTAATTAAAATCTTAACTGGCAAAGAAGTAGACAGCGGTTCATTACCGATTAATGCTGGTATTGTAGTACAAAATGTTGCCACTTGTTATGCTATTAGCGATGCTGTAATAAATGATATTCCGCTTATTCGCCGTGTTGTAACCTTAACAGGTAAAGCATTGTCAAAGCCTCAAAATTTTTGGGTTTTATTAGGTACGCAAGTAAACTTTTTATTAGAGCAAGCAGGCTTTATAAACGAAGAAAATGTCCCCAAAAGTGTTCAAAAAACTCATCAATCAAGCCCACCCGTTATTATGGGCGGACCATTAATGGGTTTCAGTATTTTAAATGAACAGGTTCCTATTATTAAAACCAGTAATTGTATCTTAGCGCCAAGCAAGGTTGAGATGCCAAGTGCTTTTGATAACAGCTCAAATGAAGTTGAATGTATTCGATGTGGACAATGTGCTGACGTTTGTCCAAGCCAATTACTTCCTCAAGAGCTACAGTGGAGTGCTAAAGCAAAAGATCATCAACAATTAGCTAAACTTAATTTGTTCGACTGTATAGACTGTGGTGCCTGTGCATATGTATGCCCTAGCCAAATTCCTTTAGTACAATATTATCGTGTTGCTAAAGCTGAAATACGACAACAACAGCAACTTGATCTAAAGTCAGAAAAAGCAAAAGCACGCTTTGAAGCAAGAAAGCTGCGTTTAGAACAAGAAAAAATAGCGCGACAAGAAAAGCATGAAAAAGCAGCAGCAGCGCGTAAAGCCGCAATGAATAAAAAGTCTGCTGATGGTGGTACAGCCAGTTCAGCTGTCGCAGCAGCACTTGCTAGAGTAAAAGCTAAAAAAGCAGCTGACCAAAAAAAGGCAGAAGCAGTAGACTCAAACAGTAATACACAAGATAGCATTGAAACATCAGAAAAATCACAAGTAAAAGCAGCCATTGCAAGAGCAAAAGCCAAGCGACTTGCTAATGAACAAAATGCTAAACCATCAACAGAAAGTAACAATCAAGATAATGTTGTCGATGATAAAAAAGCTCGAGTTGCAGCAGCCATAGCAAAAGCTAAAGCCAAAAAGGCAGCAGAGAAAGAGTCATCTACAATTGAAGAAGTACCAAGTGTAGCAGTTCAAAGTACATCGACTGAAGCAGATGATAAGAAAGCACGTATAGCTGCTGCCGTTGCAAAAGCTAAGGCTAAAAAAGCTGCAGAGAAAAAGTCATCTACAATTGAAGAAGTACCAAGTGTAGCAGTTCAAAGTACATCGACTGAAGCAGATGATAAGAAAGCACGTATAGCTGCTGCCGTTGCAAAAGCAAAGGCTAAAAAAGCAGCAAAGAAAGAATCATCTACAATTGAAGAAGAACCAAATGTAGCAATTCAAAGTACACCGACTGAAGCAGATGATAAAAAAGCACGAATAGCTGCTGCCGTTGCAAAAGCAAAGGCTAAAGCTAAAGCTAAAGCTAAACAAGCATCTACAACCAATAGTGAAGAATAAGCATAATTATGGCATTTTGGATAGCAAGTTCACCTCATAACCACAGTAAAGCAGAAACATCTGCTTTAATGCGTTTAGTTATATATGCACTCTTACCAGGAATTTTAGTTCAATGGTATTTCTTTGGTTGGGGTAATATCATTCACATTTTATTGGCAACTAGCACTGCGCTATTTTGTGAATTTATTGTTTTATCATTAAGAAATAAAAATAATATATCTAAACAACTTTTTGATGGAAGTGCTGTACTAACAGCCATATTACTTGGCATTTGCTTACCTGCAATTGCACCATGGTGGATCTCAATTATTGGCGCTATGTTTGCTATTGTTATCGTCAAACAACTTTATGGCGGCTTAGGGCATAACCCTTTCAACCCTGCCATGGCTGCTTACGTCATGCTATTAATATCATTTCCACTGCAAATGACTTCATGGCAACCTCCGTTAATTTTGATGACAGTAGATTTAGATTTCGCTAACACGGCAAATGTTATATTTAGTGGCTTCACTAAAGAAGGATATTCAGTAGAGCAACTTAGAACCAGTGTTGATGGTTTTACCATGGCGACACCTTTAGATACATTAAAAACGGATCTTGGTACAGGTCTAACCGTCCTTGAAAGTATAGAGAAAAGTGTTTTTGGTGAGTATTTTGCATTTGGCTGGGAATGGATGAACTTTGCTTTTCTTCTTGGTGGTTTGATTTTAATCGCTAAAAAAGCAATTGCATGGCAAACACCGTTTAGCTTCTTATTAAGTTTATTTCTTTGTTCATTTATCGCTTATAGCATAAGCCCTGATAGCAGTGCATCTACAATGTTTCATTGGATGACTGGCGGCTGTATGTTGGGTGCATTTTTTATTTTAACAGACCCAGTTACAGGCGCTACCAGTGTAAAAGGCCGATTTATTATCGGCGCTTTAGCCGGCTTATTAGTGTATTTAATTAGAACCTTTGGTGGCTACCCTGATGGGATCGCTTTTTCAATATTATTATGTAATATGGCTGCACCATTGATAGATCAATATACTCGACCTCGCACATACGGTCATAACTCCAGTGACAAACAAGAGGAGGTAAAATAATGACTACACAGCCTCCTGAAAAAAGCTCAAACCTTCGTTTACCTATGCAAAAAAACAGTAAAATATTGGCTGCTTTTGCCATTGCATGTACAGCGATCGTTGGCTTAGTTAATGAATTAACAAAAGATGAAATTAAAGCACAAGAGCAGCAACAACTTTTAAATACTTTACACAATATTATTGAACCTAGCCGATACAATAATAATATTACTCAAGATTGTGTCAGCTTAAGCTCGCCATTGCTTGGTAATTCAACTAATGATAAAAATATCCAAACAGCTTACATAGCAAGACAAGATACTCAACCAGTAGCCTTTGCAATGACAAGCACAGCCCCTGATGGCTACAACGGCAATATAGAGTTAATAATTGCGATTAATATGGACGAGAGTATCAGTGGTGTTCGTGTATTAAAACATCAAGAAACACCGGGCTTAGGTGATAAGGTTGAATTAAGAAAAAGTGATTGGATAAAAACATTTACCAATAAAAAACTATTATCTTATACCGATAACCGCTGTGCAGTAACTAAAGATAATGGCATATTCGATCAATTTACTGGCGCTACCATAACGCCTCGTGCAGTTGTTAAAGCCGTGAAAAAAACATTACTTTATTTCAAAGACAATAAACATTCTTTACTAACTCGCCCTAACGCTTGTCTTAAAGTAAGTGAGTCAAATAATGAGCACTAAAACAGAATCAACAACAGCTGAGATCGCTGATACGCTACCACAAGATGACACTGAAATAGCTTTAGCGAAAGAAAGCAATAGCGAAGAATATAAAGAATTAGCTATACAAGGCTTATGGAAAAACAATCCTGGGTTAGTTCAACTTTTAGGTTTATGTCCTTTGCTCGCTGTAACCGCCACAGTAACTAACGCTTTAGGCTTAGGGCTTGCTACCTTATTGGTTCTAGTATGCTCAAACGCTACCGTTTCAGCAATTCGCCAATGGGTTCCTAAAGAAATTAGAATCCCTATTTTTGTTTTGATCATTGCCTCTTTTGTTACCTGCGTACAGTTATTAATGAATGCTTATACGTTTGGCATTTATCAGTCGCTAGGAATATTCTTACCCTTAATTGTTACTAACTGCGCCATTATCGGCCGTGCAGAAGCTTATGCATCTAAAAACCCAATAAAGCAAGCTAGTTTTGATGGTTTAATGATGGGGCTTGGCTTTGCTTTAGTTCTTTTTGTACTTGGTGCGATAAGAGAAATCCTAGGTCAAGGAACTCTTTTTGACGGCGCAAACTTACTTTTAGGTGAGTGGGCAAGTGTTTTACGTATTGAAGTATTCCACTTAGACAGCCAGTTTTTACTCGCTATTTTACCTCCTGGTGCATTTATCGCTATGGGCTTTATCATTGCACTTAAAAACGCTATTGATGCCTATATACAAAAGATGAAGCCAAAAGAAGCAGAAAAAGCTATTGAGCGGGTAAGAGTAAATTTTGATTCATAAACTTGCTTAAGGTCATAATGCTTGGCTTTTTACATAAAACAGTTAACAAGTAGATAAAAAACCAAAGAGTAATATAGCGAATAATAAAATGAATAAAGAAAAACGTATACAGGTATTAACTAGACTTCGGGATAATAATCCTGAACCAACAACAGAGTTAAACTTTACAACGCCTTTTGAATTACTCATTGCTGTATTACTTTCAGCTCAATCAACCGATGTTGGTGTAAACAAAGCAACCGCTAAACTATACCCTGTGGCCAATACACCTCAGGCTATCTTAGATTTAGGGCTTGAAGGTTTAATATCTTATGTAAAAACAATTGGGTTATTTAATACCAAAGCCAAAAACACAATGAAAACCTGTCAAATGTTGGTAGATTTACATGGGGGTGAAGTTCCTGAAAACAGAGCTGCACTAGAAGCTCTTCCCGGTGTAGGTAGAAAAACAGCTAATGTGGTACTTAATACCGCTTTTGGTTGGCTTAAAGATAATGAAGGGAAATACTTCATTGCAGTAGACACCCATATTCAGCGAGTTGCCAATAGAACAGGTTATGCCAAAGGTAAAACAGTTGAAGAAACTGAAAAAAATATTATAAAAAATACACCAAGAAAAACAGAGTTCTTTTATAATTTGCACCATTGGTTAATTCTTCATGGTCGATACACGTGTACTGCACGTAAGCCAAAGTGTGGCTCATGTATCATTGAAGATTTATGTGACTTTAAAGACAAAACTGAATAACGCAATATGAAGTAAGCTCGTTACTTAGCTTTGAATATCCAAGTAAGCCACAGGCCTCAAAAAATAAGTTATTAACACCTCAAAAACGCTAGTTTAGCATTCACTAACTAGCTATTAACGTTACACTTAAACACACTAGTAAATTCAATAGTTAATCTTAAATTATAAAAAGTTAAGGGGTTTAAATGAAATTTTTACATACCATGATTCGAATTCAAGATGTTGAGCAATCACTTGATTTTTACATCAATAAACTAGGGCTAATTGAAACCAGACGACATGACGTACCAGAGGGAAAGTTCACGCTAATTTTTTTAGCAGCAGCGAAGGGAGAAGCTGAAATAGAATTAACCCATAACTGGGGTTCAGAGGAAACATATAGCTCAGGTCGAAATTTTGGTCACTTGGCCTTTGAAGTAGATAATATTTACCAAACTTGTCAGCAATTGCAGGATGCAGGTGTAATAATTAACAGACCGCCTCGTTGCGGACGCATGGCCTTTGTGAAGTCACCAGATAATGTTTCTATTGAGTTATTACAAAAAGATGAAGCATTAGCGCCACAAGAGCCATGGTTAAGTATGCAAAATACAGGCTCTTGGTAGCACTATTCTTGTTTAGCTATATTTATTGAGCTAATGCTTCTTTAAGTGCAGCTAAACATAATAATACATTTTCATTGCGCGCAGCATGGCCCATTAAACCTATTCGCCAAGCAGAGCCGGCAAATTTCCCTAAGCCTGCGCCTATTTCTAGGTTATATTCATTCAATAAGAACTGACGTACTTTGGCATCATCAACGCCTTCAGGAATATGTACCGTATTTAATTGAGGTAATCTTTCACTTTCAGGTACAACAAAATTAATTCCTAATGCTTCTAAACCAGAAGCTAATTTTTGATGTTGTGCTTTATGACGTGCCCAGCTGTTTTCTAAACCTTCATTTTGCAACATTAAAAGAGATTCATGTAATGCATATAAAGAGTTTACAGGTGCTGTATGGTGATAGCTACGTTTACCTTCGCCTGACCAATATCCCATAACAAGTGATTGATCTAAGAACCAGCTTTGTACTGGTAGTTCTCTATTTTTTATAATTTCAGCTGCTTTATCGCTAAAACTAACAGGAGAAAGTCCAGGAACACAAGATAAACACTTTTGACTGCCAGAATACACGGCATCAATGCCCCAATCATCTACTCTTAATTCAACACCACCAAGTGACGTTACGGCATCAACAATAGTAAGACAATCATGTTTACGCGCTATTTCACAAAGTGTTTTCGCATCTGATAATGCACCTGTTGAAGTTTCAGCATGTACAAAAGCTACAAAATTAGCATCAGGTGTTTGCTGTAAAGCTTCTTCTAAGGCTTGTGGATCAACTGCTCTTCCCCAGGCTCCATCAACAACAACAACTTTTGCACCAATACGCTCTACATTTTCAATCATGCGAGCACCAAAAACACCATTTCGACAAACAACAACTGTATCATTTGGAGTAACTAAGTTAACAAAACATGCTTCCATACCCGCAGAGCCTGGAGCAGAAATAGCCATGGTATAAGTGTTTTTAGTTTGAAATGCATATTGTAGTAATGACTTTACTTCATCCATCATGCCAATAAAAGTAGGATCTAAATGCCCTACAGTTGGTCTTGCTAAAGCAGACAATACACGAGGACTAACATCCGAAGGACCTGGGCCCATTAACGTACGTTGAGGTGGTATAAAAGATTGAATTGACATAGTAAGCTCACCTGTTGAGATAGTTTGGCTATAATTACCCGTACCATAACACTGAATCAAGCTATTTACTTAATTAATAGTTGTTATCCTAGTTATTCATTTCATAAATATAGTGGCAAGCCTGTCACTTATTGTTATCATCCTTTGCAATAAACTAACGAATAGCAAATTGTAAAGACAACCTAACTCATGGCACTAAAAGCAACTATTTATAAAGCAAATATTGAACTCGCCAATATGGATCAAAATTATTACGATTCATTACAGCTTACTATCGCGCAGCATCCCTCAGAAACAGAACAACGACTTATGGTTCGCTTAATCTGTTATATTTTAAACGCTCACCCAGATTTACAGTTTGGTAAGGGAGTTAGTGATGAGGATGAAGCAGCAATTTGGCAGATTAACTATAGCGATGAAATATCACTCTGGATTGAGTTAGGTCAACTAGATGAAAAGCGAATTAAAAAAGCCTGTAATAAATCAGCAAAAGTTAAACTTTATTGTTATGGCTCAAGTGCAAATACTTGGTGGTCTCAAACACAAAGTGCATTACAGAAGTACCCTAAATTGAGCATAGAACAGTTTGATACAACAACAACTGACGCATTAATTAAATTACTCAATAGAAATATGGAATTTCAATGTAGTATACAAGATGGGCAGCTATGGCTGACTTCTGGCGATGAAACAATGTTAGTTGAAACTCAGACATTAAAATCATAAATATGTAATTCATTATTTAATAAATAAATTTCAATGAGATAGTATAAATGGCGAAAAACAACTTCTCTCTGTTACTAAAAGCAGCAGTTATATTAGCAAATTTGATAGCGATTAATATCGTTTCAGCAACCAATAAAGAAATATCATTAGCACAGATAACTAAAGATGTATCTTTTCTAGCAAGTGATGAATTAAAAGGACGAAGTAATTACTCACCTGAAATTCGTATTGCAGCTAAATATATTGCTAAACGTTTTAAAGAGAGTGGCTTAACCCCAGCTAATAAAATATCTGGTGCTGACTTTTTTCAGACATACCAAATTATTAAAACTACGCCTAAAACACTTAGTCTATCAATAAATGGACAAAGAATTACTCCTGAAAATTTAACTATGGCTGGTACATTGACAAGCTTTTCATGGCTAATCACTAATAATGTTAAAGATACTGACTTTACAATACATAGCATTAGTGAAAGTGACGATATGCGTGCCATCATTAGCCAACTTAATAATAAAGGAGGCAAGCATATAGTATTGTTAGACCCTTCTCATAAAGCACTATTTGAACGCTATCAGCACTATTTCAAAAAAGGAACAACCAAGCTCGTACAAGAAGTTACCAATAAATCATCAAAAAATATGCTCATAATCACACTATCTCCAATTACCGCAGATAATGTTGTAAATTTAGCAGCAGTTGGTGAAAGCACGGTGAGCACGAATGAACTCATCAATGTTGTCGCCGTATTACCAGGTAAAACAAAACCAGAAGAAGTTGTGCTCTACTCTGCTCATTATGATCATTTAGGCATAGAAAAAGCTGAAGGTGACCTTATTTATAATGGTGCAGATGATGATGCATCAGGAACTACCGCAATTATCAACTTAGCCCAATATTATGCTAATCAAAAAGAGAATGCTCGCACACTAATGTTTGCCGCTTTTAGTGCAGAAGAAATTGGTGGTTTTGGTTCAAGCCATTTTTCAAAGCAACTTGACCCAGAAGCAATTACTGCGATGATTAATATTGAAATGATAGGCAAGCCATCAAAATTTGGCGCCGGTACTCTTTGGATGACTGGAATGGATCGTTCTGATCTTGGCGTGCAATTAAATACGTCGTTAGCCAAATTGAATCAAAAAATCTATAAAGATCCCTACCCTGAACAAAACTTATTTTATCGTTCTGACAATGCGACCTTGGCAAGATTAGGGGTTCCCGCACATAGTTTTAGCAGCACACAATTAGACAAAGATGAACATTATCACCAAACTAGCGATGATATTTCTTCATTAAATTTAAACTCTATGCATCAAGTAATTAAAACACTTGCGACAGCAACACAACCGCTTGTAAATGGCAGTATTACTCCTTCACGCATTGATAAAAATTTAGTCCAGAATAAAGGTCTTATATTTTAGTTTTCCCATTATCAACTTCTCAATCAGAACTTAGATAAAAAATTTAACAATAACTTAAGCTGCAATTACAGAGAGAGGACATCGCATCTGAAATTCTAACTTATTTTTCCCCTCAATCTGAAAACCGTGGCGCAAATAAAGCCCGCGGGCTGGATTTCTTAACAACACATTAAGGGTTATTGGTAATTGAAGTTGCAATGCCCTTTTTTTCACCACATTTAACACTTTACTTCCTATTCCTTCTCGTTGGTGCTCAGGCAGTATTTGTATTTGTCTAATATGAAGGCTCTTAGTAGGACCATTAACGGCAATCACTCCCATTTTTAATAAACCAATAGGCTTACGATCACGCAAGATAATATGTGATTCATAGTAGTGTTCTTTGATCCGCTCAAGATGTTGCTCATTAGTTAGCTTTATCTTAGCTTTTGCCAAATGTGCTGACATTGATTTTTTTCGAAGCCTTAATAAAAAGTCTAGATCATCATCTTTTACTTTTCTAAAGCCAATGGTAAATCTCATAAGTCATTATTTAGTAAGGAGTATTGTACGTGTAATAAGTATAACAGATTTACAGACGTATGAGTTTATTGCCTTTAATTATAATATTTAAAATCAGTTAAGAAGCGAGTAATCTCTTCACAAGGCAATGGCTTTGAAAAGTAATAGCCTTGAATAAAGTCACAACCTAACTCAGTAAGTTGCTGTAATTGTTGTTTTGTTTCAACACCTTCAGCAACGGTTTTCTTACCTAAAGATTTTGACATAGCAATGATTGTAGAGACTAAGATATTCTCTTCTGCATTTGTACTCATATCTTGAATAAAAGACTTATCTATTTTTATAAAATCTACAGGAATACGACGTAAGTAACTTAAGGAGGAATAGCCTGTACCAAAATCATCAAGTGCAATGGCACAGCCTGCCGCTTTTATTTGATTAAAAAGGCGCTCGTTATTGCGTTTATCTGGTGCTAACGCACTTTCTGTTAGTTCAAAACAAATATCACTGGGTTTAAGTCCATATTGTTCTATAACCGCCAGCCACTGATCATTTTCACTTCTATTGAGCGGAATCTCATAAACCGAGCGATTTACGTTAAATTGAATATTATTATAACCTTGGCTCTTTAAAATATTTAGTTGACGACAAGTTTCACTTAATACGAATTCACCCAATTTTTTAATAAGCGAGAACTCTTCAGCAATTGGAATAAACTCTTCAGGTGAAATCCAAACTCCTT
>CAXIBS010000022.1:0-24979 GCA_964022585.1 uncultured Colwellia sp. | reverse complement strand
GACCACGAGTAGTACCAGCACGTGCACGGCCAGTACCTTTTTGACGCCATGGTTTAGCACCACCGCCGCTAACTTCTGAGCGAGTTTTCTGAGCACGAGTACCTTGACGAGCGCCAGCTGCATAAGCAACTACTACTTGATGTACTAAAGCTTCATTAAACTCACGTCCAAAAGTTGCTTCAGATACTTCAAGAGCACCTGATGCGTCTTTTAATGATAATTCCATCACAAAATCTCCTGGACTAAGCTTTAACAGCTGGTTTGATGATTACGTTGCCATTGATAGCACCCGGAACTGCGCCTTTAACAAGCAACAAGTTACGTTCTGCATCAACGCGAACCAATTCAAGGTTTTGTGTAGTAACGCGCACAGCACCCATGTGACCAGACATTTTTTTGCCTTTAAATACGCGACCTGGTGTTTGACACTGACCTAACGAACCGTTAGAGCGGTGAGAAATCGAGTTACCATGAGTTGCATCTTGCATGCTGAAATTCCAGCGCTTGATACCACCTTGGAAACCTTTACCTTTAGAGGTACCGGTTACGTCTACTAATTTAGTGTCATTGAAGATCTCAACAGTGATTTCACTGCCAGCTTCAATATCGCTACCTTCATTTTCGTTTAAGCGGAATTCCCACAGGCCACGACCTGCTTCAACGCCTGCTTTAGCGAAATGACCAGCTGCTGGTTTTGTTACACGGCTTGCTTTACGCTTGCCCGTAGTAACTTGAAGCGCTGAATAACCATCGTTGTCAACAGTTTTAACCTGAGAAACACGGTTCGCTTCAACTTCTAGAACGGTAACTGGTGTAGATACGCCATCTTCTGTGAAGACACGAGTCATACCCACTTTACGTCCAACTAGACCTATAGTCATTGTTAAAACTCCTCTTAGCCCAAGCTGATTTGAACATCAACACCAGCTGCAAGATCTAAACGCATTAATGCGTCTACAGTCTTTTCAGTTGGCTCAACGATATCAATCATGCGTTTGTGAGTACGAATTTCGTACTGATCACGCGCATCTTTGTTAACGTGTGGAGAAGTCAAGATAGTGAAACGTTCTTTGCGTGTAGGAAGTGGAATTGGACCACGAACCTGTGCGCCAGTACGCTTTGCAGTATCAACGATTTCTGCTGTAGATTGATCAATCAAACGATGATCGAACGCTTTCAAACGAATGCGAATTCTTTGATTTGACATGAAGACAAATCCCCTTTTAAAAGAACAAAAAAATACATCCCTCTGCTTCCTTATGTGCCGGAAGGGGGTGTATTAACTAATAAACATTCAACCCAAAATTAGGGTTGCTGTATCAAAAAATAACTCATTTATTACTTTTTGAGGTTGTTTTACGTTTAAATAATTTCAAACAAGTAAAACGAAACACACCCAGTTCACCTGAATGTGGACACGTATTATACATAATTATTATTTTTAGACAAGTAGTTATTTAGTTACGAAGCTGTATATTACTATCAAAAAGAACGGGCTGTTTAATTGCCTATAATAAATAGGAGTATCTGGATGCTATTTCAGAGCTACTGAAAAACCAACCGCCTAAAGACGAACGATTAAAACCAATAACTTAGGTGTTTTCAACAGCAGGAACACAGCCAAATATTCCCCATTGGTTAGTAGATGATTTTATCGTTTTAAAAATGCTTCAAATGCAGTTTTAGCTTCAGCTGATTGTAAACGTTGCAAGAATACTTCAGCTTCTTTTCGGATCAGTTCGACAACAGCAGGGATTTGATCAGCTTTTAATAACTTTTTAGTTTCAATCAATACATCAGTCGAATTTTTTGCCAGTTTTTGTGCGCAAATCATTGCTGCATCCCAATTACTTTCTGCATCTTTGTTTACTTGATTGATTAAACCACAAGCAAGTGCTTCATCAGCCAAAACATTACGCCCTGTAAGTAGCCAGTCATTCGCTTTCAAGGTACCGCAACGCTCTGCTAATAATTGGCTTGATCCCCCTTCTGGAGTAAGTCCCAATTTAATAAAAGGTACTGAGAACTTAGTATCTGCAGCCGCATAAACCAGATCACAATGAAGCAATAAAGTACTACCAATACCGACAGCTGAGCCATTAACTGCTGCAATAAGCGGCTTGGTTAATCTAGCTAAGGTGACTAAAAATTGAATGACATTGCTTTCAAAATTAAATTCAACTTCAAGAAAGTCAGCAAGATCATTACCGGCACTGAAGTGTGGACCACTGCTGCGTAATAGGATCACCTTGATTGCACTGTCATTTTCAGCCTGCTTCAACTTTTCTATGAGGCTGCCATACATATAATCAGTCAAAGCGTTTAACTTATCAGGACGATTAATCTGAATTTCTAAAACGGCACCATTTGTTGTGGATATAATGAGATCATTGTTTGAATGAGTTGGCATTATTTATTTTCCTATAAATATTTAAGAGATATATGGTTAAGGCAACTTATAAATGACAATAAAAAACCATCGCTATTATCCATTACCACTGAGTTAGTTCTATTTTTTGAGTATGGCACATGTTGCAATCAACTAAGATTGACTAGGCTACCAATATACCCATCCTACATGGCGACTATATCTGAAAGGCGTTTTTTCTAATAAGTTAAAGGCTTATTGCAATTACAACACTAGCTGACATAACTTTGATGTTTTCGTCTATGCTCTAGTAACTCACCTTTTTTATCACTAAATACAGTTAAACCTATACAGGTATACAAGTGTTTTCATATTAAGAAATAACACTAAAACGCACTTGTGTTTGTTACAGTTTATTTCCTTTTTAAATAGTTAAGATATGAATTAGCCTATTCACTAACTCATACCCTAAATAATTTATAGTGACCAATGATGTTAAATTAGTTATTCACTAAAATGTGAATTCATCTTCATTGAGCGCCATCATACTTTCACCACCAGTTTGTAGGCATGCAGCATGACCTAGTGCGCGTGGCAACATGCGGTCAAAATAGAATTTTGCAGTTTTCAATTTAGCGTGATAAAAAGCATCATCTGAACCTTCAGCAATTTTATCTAATGATACTTTCGCCATTTTCGCCCAAAAGTAGGCCAAAACAACATAACCTGAATACATTAAATAATCGACTGAAGCAGCACCAACTTCATCTGGGTTGGCAATCGCTTTTTTACCAATGCTCTGAGTCAATGATTGCCACTCATCTGTGTATTTGATGATTGGATTGATAAAGGCTAGCATTTCAGGTGTTGTGCTATTTTGCTGACAAAATTCAGCAACTTCATTAGCAAATGGCTTCATGATTTCACCTTTAGTGCCTAACACTTTACGCGCTAATAAATCTAACGCTTGAATACCTGTAGTGCCTTCATAAAGCATACTGATACGTGCATCACGCATTAATTGTTCCATTCCCCATTCTTGAATGAAGCCATGGCCACCAAAAACTTGTACTCCATGACTGGTTGCTTCAAAACCTAGTTCAGTAAGAAAAGCTTTTGCTATGGGTGTTAATAAAGATAACTTACTTTCTGAAATTGCTTTTATTTCTGGATTTTTTTCAGCATGAGTACTATCAACTAACTGCGACAAGTAACCAACGAGTGCTCGACCACCTTCAGCAATTGACTTTTGAGTTAACAGCATTCGACGAACGTCTGGATGTACTATGATTGCGTCTGCTGGCCCATCAGGATTTTTTACACCTGAAAGAGAACGCATTTGTAAACGATCTTTTGCATAAGCTAGTGCCCCTTGAAAAGAAGCATCTGCAGAGGCTACGCCTTCGTTTGCAACATTTAGTCGTGCTGCATTCATAAAGGTAAACATGCAGCTTAATCCTTTATTAACAGTCCCAATTAAATATCCTTTTGCACCGTCAAAATTCATCACACATGTAGCATTCGCATGAATACCCATTTTATGTTCAATAGACCCACAACTTACATTGTTTTTCTCTTCAATATCTCCTGCAGCAGAAATATTAAATTTAGGAACTGCGAATAATGAAATACCGCGCGTACCTTCAGGTGAGCCAGGAATTCGGGCGATAACAATATGAATAATATTTTCAGATAAATCCTGTTCACCACCTGAAATAAATATTTTAGTACCTGTTATAGCATACGTTCCATCTTCATTTAATTCGGCTTTTGTTCTTAATAAACCCAGATCAGTACCACATTGAGGTTCGGTTAAGCACATTGTGCCAGTCCAAGTACCTTCAACAATCTTAGGCATAAACATCGCTTGCTGCTCTTGGGTACCATGAGCTTCAATAGTTGCTGAAGCACCATGGCTTAATACCGGATAAATAGAAAAACTATTGTTTGCAGCAGAGAGTATTTCAGTAACATGACTATTTAATGAATAAGGTAATCCTTGACCACCAAACTCAGTACGATGTGTAAGTGTCGGCCAACCTCCTTCAACATATTGTTGATATGCTTCTTTAAATCCCGTTGGCGTGGTTACTGTTCCATTTTCCCATCGACAACCTTCTTTATCACCTGATGCATTTATAGGTGCAATAACGTTTTCAGAAAACTTTGCTGCTTCTGATAAAATTGCATCAAGCATATCTGGTGTAGCATCTTGATAACCTAAATGTTGATAGTGTTCATTACAATTAAGTAACTCTTGCATTACAAATTTAGTATCTCTTAAAGGGGCATTATATTCTGGCATTGTTAATATTTCCTCAAAATAAGTAAGGTTTAAGCTGAAGTTTACACTGGTGATGATTTTGTAATCACTTGTGTTACAAGCAAGACCTTGCTTACAGTAATCTTCAGCTTACTGTCACATAACAGATAGTAAATTTACGTCTATGTGACATGTCTTTGATAATTTAAAATATGCTTAAAGCGACTAAGTCCCTTTAAGCTTCGAATGGCTTTATAACGTTTTAGCGAATTCTAACCCTGCAGCGAAAGCATTTTTCGCGTCCATGCCACGCGCATCTTTTGCTGCACCAATAACATGAACGTTAATACCGCTATTTTCGAGTTCACTTACAAGGTTGTTACGAGGTTTTTGTCCTGCACATACAATCACCGTATCCACATATAAAACTTTATTTTCGCCTTGGTGAGTAATGTCTACGCGATTTGAATCAACTTGGTTGAAAGTAACACCGCCCCACATTTTAACTTGACGCTTTTTCAACACAGTACGGTGAATCCAACCTGTAGTTTTACTTAATTCAGCACCCACTTTCATATCTCTGACTTCAAGCATGAAAATTTCGCGATCTACAAGTGGAATCGATTGTGGTTCAATAATTCCGCCTCGGGTTTCAAAGTTACTATCAACACCCCATTCCGCCATAAAAGCTTTTTTACTTTGTTGTTTATGTCCTTCATGTTCAGTAAGAAACTCTGCCACATCAAAGCTAATAGGGCCTCCGCCAATGATTGCAACGCGTTTTCCTACCGTCTTTCGGTCAACTAATACATCAAGGTAATTCAAATATTCGGCCGTTTCTGTGCCGGGAATAGGCGGTGTCCAAGGAACAACACCTGTGGCTACCACAACATCGTCATAGCCTTCTTTAAGTAATTGCGCTTTAGTCGCCGTTTGTCCTAAGCGAACATCTACTTCTGCACGTTCAAAACGATGTTTGAAATAACGTAAGGTTTCAAAAAATTCTTCTTTACCAGGAATGCGCGCAGCAATTTCAAATTCACCACCCAAGGTGTCGCGTGCTTCTAATAGTGTTACCTGATGACCACGTTCAGCAGCAATGGCAGCAACAATCATTCCTGCTGGGCCCGCTCCCACTACCGCAATTTTTCTAGATTGCTGTGTTGGTTGTGCCTCCACTTCGTATTCTTTACACGCCAGTGGGTTAACAAGACAGGTGGTTAGTTTTCCTTCAAATACTTGGTCAATACAGCCTTGGTTACAACCGATGCACGTATTGATTTCATTTGATCTACCTTGCTCTGACTTTATTACAAATTCAGGATCTGCCAAGAAAGGACGTGCCATCGAAACCATATCTGCTTGCCCGTTAGCGATAAGTTCTTCAGCAACTTCAGGGGTATTAATTCGGTTACAGGTTATAACAGGTACGCTAACTTCTTTACGTAATTTCGCAGTTACACCACTAAAAGTTGCTCGTGGTACGCCTGATGCAATGGTAGGTACACGTGCTTCATGCCAACCAATACCGGTATTAATAATATTAATACCAAGTTTTTCAATTTCTTTTGCCAACGCAACAACTTCTTCCCAACTACTGCCACCTTCAACTAAATCCAACATTGATAAACGGTAAATAAGAATAAATTTTTCACCAACGTTTTCACGTACACGGCGAATAATTTCTAATGGGAAGCGAATACGATTTTCAAAAGATCCGCCCCATTGGTCAGTTCGTTGGTTGGTTCGTTGCGCTATAAATTGGTTAATCAGATAACCTTCTGACCCCATTAATTCAACACCATCGTAACCAGCCAATTTAGCTAATTCAGCCGAACGAACATAATCATTAATTTGTTCTTCAATTTCACTATCTGATAATTCTTTAGGAACATAAGGGTTGATTGGCGCTTGAAGTGCTGACGGAGCTACCAATGCTTTGGTATAGGCATAACGACCCGTATGTAAAATCTGCATACAAATTTTACCGCCTTCAGCATGCACAGCGTCAGTTAGCAATTGATGCTCAGGTATTTCTGATTCGTCATCCATACACGCAGCACCCTCAAATACAACACCGCTTTTGTTTGGTGCAATCCCACCTGTAACAATCAAACCAACACCGCCACGGGCACGTGCCGCATAAAATTTAGCTAGCTTCTCATATCCACCCGGAATTTCTTCTAGATTCGTATGCATAGAACCCATCAATATACGGTTTTTTAGCGTAGTAGAACCTAAATCAAGTGGAGTAAATAAATTTGGAAAATGCTGTAGAGACATAAAATCACCCTTTCATTACAAAAATAGTGTCAACCATTTGCTATAGAAAGAGATAGAAACAATTTCCCTTACCTCTAACTTGACACTGTCAAACAAGTGAAACATAAGGTACAATTAAAATAAGACACTGTCAAGATTGTTTATTATTAATTAGACAACCACATCATTCACTGATAGATTCACATCCATGAAAAATTCCCCATCAAAATCAAAATATCACTACGGTGATTTGCGCAATACCCTACTAAAAGTAGCAAGCGAAATGCTTAAAGAAGGCAGTATAGAAGATATTTCTCTTCGTAAATTATCTTCTCGTGTAGGCGTTTCTCGAACTGCCCCCTATCATCATTTTAAAGATAAACATGCCTTACTTTGTGGTATTGCAGAGGCTGGATTTGCACAACTAGATCACATGAACAAGGAAACGTTTAATAACAATAGCTTTTCGATGAAGGAGAGGTTCTCCATTTATATTCATCAATATGTTAATTTTGCCAAAGATAACGCTGAACTATATGAGTTGATGTTTGGACGTACTATTTGGAAACAAAAGAACAGTACTCAAGAATTGAAAGACATTGCTTATCCTTGTTTTCAATATCAAGTTGATATGATCAATGAATGGCAAAAATTAAAGTTATTAGATAGCGTAGATAGTGATGAAAATGATGCTTTGCGTGTGTCACAAGTATTATGGGGTACTATTCATGGTATCGCTAAATTATTAATTGATGGCATTTATACAGACGTCAGTCATGTTGAAGAAATATGTAATAAGGCCGTAGATATATTTTTAGTCGATTCTAAAAAATAATCAGAGTTATACCAAGTCCATTAAGTTATTTATAGTATAAATAATGAGGCTGTCGTTACTATTTTATGATTGAGTGTGCCACTGATAAAACGTTAAATTACTAGCCTTTAGGGTATCAACCAAAATAAAACTATATACCCGCTTCATTTGAATATGCATCTTCAAGTGGAACGGGTATATCTTGCTTTTAATTCCTCATAGTAGAAATCATATCAGCTGCTTTTTCGCCAATCATAATGGTGGGTGCGTTGGTATTACCACTAATAATTTTTGGCATGATAGAGGCGTCAGCAACTCTCAATCCTTCCATTCCATATACTTTCAATTGTGAATCAACAACAGCCATATCATCGGTCGAAATTCCCATTTTACAGGTACCGCATGGATGGTATTGGGTGTCGGCGCGATTACGTATATCTTCTGTTAACTGCTCATCATTACTCACTTGGTAAAGCATCCCTTTTCGAATACTATCAAAAGACTTTCCTTCCAAAATGGACTGCATTTTTTTAGCGCCATTGATGATCACTTCCATATCCTTTTCATGATTAAAGAATTTTGGATCAATCATAAGCGAGTCTGCAGGGTTACTGCTGACAAGTTTAACCTCTCCTATGCTTTCGGGGCGTAATACTGTGATATGGCAACTGTAACCATGTCCCCAGTTTATTTTTCTGGCATGATCATCAACAATACCAGGTACAAAAACAAATTGTGCATCTGGTGCCACAGTATTCTCTTCGGTACTAAAGAAAGCTCCCGACTCTGCAAGCGTGCTAGTGATTTTTCCTGAACGGTTACTTTTCCACTCCACCATAGACTTCAACATACTCGTACTGCCTTTAACAGATAAGCCAAAAGTATCTTGACTACTATCTACTTTGAAGGTTTGTACATAGTCAATGTGATCTTGAAGGTTTTGTCCAACACCCGGTAAATCATGGACACAAGTTATGCCTTTTTCAGTAAGGTGTTTACTGTCACCAATGCCTGATAGCATCAATATTTGTGGTGAACCAAAAGCACCACTACTCAGAATAACTTCTTTATTACAGTGAATATCAAACGCTGTTTTATTTTTTTGATAACGTACGCCTATCGCTTTTTTACCCTCTAGCAATATTTTTTCTGATAACGCATGGGTAATAACAGTTAAATTACTTCTGTTCCTATTTGGCGTTATAAAAGCTTTTGCAGCACTGCAGCGTTCGCCTCCCTTAACAGTACGTTGGTACATAAAACTACCATTTTGGTCAGCACCGTTATAATCAAAATTTTTCTTAATCCCATGCTCTTCACATGACTTAATAAACATTTCATTTAATGGACTTGCATCAGTAGCATTACTCACTCCTAAAGGTCCATCTGTGCCATGATAACTATTTTCAAGCCCTTCATTACCTTCAGATTTTATAAAATAAGGTAACACATCTTTGTAAGACCAGCCTTCATTACCTAACGCTGCCCAGTTATCATAATCCCACTGATTTCCTCTGACATACAACATGGCATTTGTAGACGAGCTTCCACCTAAAGTTTTCCCTCTAGGTTGATAGCCTTTTCTACCATTTAAACCGGGTTGAGGAACCGTTTCAAATGCCCAGTTATTGAGCTTGGTTGGTAACATTGCTGCTACGCCAACAGGAGCATGAATAAAAATACTTTTATCAGGCCCACCTGCTTCAAGAAGGCAAACTGAAACATTTGAATCCTCAGACAATCTAGCGGCCAAAGCGCAACCAGCAGATCCCGCGCCAACAACAATATAATCAAATGTATTCTTTTGTGATTTTTTCATTTTTCAACCTACAATTCATTACGCTTAACGTTTATGGGGTAACAATATTGAACCAAAAAGGAAATTCATCCATCATCATTAACAATTGACCAAGTACTTTGCCATTGCCATCAAGTTTCATTGCGCCTGATTGAACTAATTGCTGAAATGATTGTTGCTTCATCAATAAAAGGTCTAAATCTGTTCGATTGATAGTAACCGTTAAATCTGCCTGTTCATCTTGAATATTTTCAATATTATTCAAATGAGCATTTTTCAATTCTAGTAAAAACCTTTCGTTGCGGTCAGGGAAAACAAAGTTGATTTTTAACTTTTGATTCAATGCTTTATCAGTATTTAATCGAACACCTAGGAAGTCAAAAATCAGTTCGCTGCTCATTGCTGCGATCATATCTGGACCTGCTTTTGTTGCCTTAGCTGTTGTCGGTAATCCGTAACGTAATTCAAAGGCCGCAGCCAAATAACTATTTCTCCAACCCGCATTTTCAGCTTGATAGCCTAATTGCTCTAAAGTATCTGCTTGTAAGTGTTTTGCTTTTTCATTTTCTGGTTGAGCAAAGATCAAATGATTAAGTAACTCAGCTACCCAGCGATATTCGCCTTTTTTAAATGCTTTGTTCGCTTGGCTTAATATATTATTTGCGCCCCCCATTAACTCAACATACTTTACTGATGATTCGCTAGGGCTCAATTTATTAAGGTTGGCAGGGTTAGAATCATAAAAGCCAAGGTATTTATTAATAATGCCTCTTACATTATGAGAATAAGAGCCATGATAACCTCGGTTATACCATTGGTGAGCTAATACATCAGGTACTGATAATTGATTGTGTATTTCATTAATAGTGACACCTTTATTAGCAAGGTTTAACGTTTTATCATGCAAGTAACCGTACATATCACGTTGTTTCTCTAACACTTCAACAATGTAGTCTTTACCCCATCTTGGCCAAGAGTGTGATGCAAACATCACCTCACTATCGTTAGCAAAACGGTATATTACTTTATTGATATACTTACTCCATGCTTGAGCATCACGCACTTCAGCGCCGCGCAAGGTATAAACATTATGTAATGTGCCGGTAACATTTTCAGCTAACCATAAGGTTTTGAATTGTGGAAAATAGGTATTCATTTCAGCAGGAGATTCAGTACTTGGCGTGTTTTGCATCACCATTTCAATACCATCAACGATAATGGTTTCTTCATCAGCCAAAACTTCTTTAGTGGGTGCAATCAAACTGATTACACCTGTAGATAAACCTTTACCAATAGCTGCATCAACTTGACCCCTTGCACCTTTATCAAGTGCATTACCGTATTGATAAGTTGCACGGCGTGTCATCGCATTACCTGCAAGAACATTTTCTTTAATGGCGTGTTCCATAAAACCACGTGGTGCAATAATTTCTACTTCGCCAGAATCAACTTGTGCTTGGCTAACAACACCTTTAACGCCACCAAAATGGTCTGCATGAGCGTGACTATAAACTACAGCTTTAACTGGAAATTGACCAAGCTCTTGGGTAACAAGCGCTAATGCTGCTTTAGAGGTAGCAGCGGTTAGAAGTGGATCAAAAATAACCCAACCACTATCCCCTTTAATAAAGGTAATATTGGCAAGGTCATACCCTCTAACCTGATAAATACGATCTGTTACTTGATACAAGCCGTAAGCCATATTTAACTGAGCTTGACGTAACAAACTTGGATTAACGCTATCTATATTTTTGTTATCCAGTAAAAATTGATAGTTACCTAGTTCCCAAACAACATTACCCTGTTCATCTTTAATAGAAACTTTTTCAGGGCGCTTAATTAAGCCTTTTTCAACCAAAGAAAAATCAAGCTTATCGCTAAAGGGTAAACTTTCCAGTAACGCTTCTTGATGCGCTATCGTATACTTACTCGCTGGTTTTAATGTCGTATTAGCGTTTACTGCACCAATCGAACTCAATAAAACCCCATATAAAACACTAAAAAATATAAATTTATGTTTCAACATATTACTTATCCTAAACACATGATTGAAAAAACTGATGAATATCTCACTATCATTAGTTGAGTATTCACCAGCTCGATTTTATTAAAAACTAACGCCCTAGACGTCTAAGTGCTGAAGTAGAAAAATCTTTTCTTTTAACTTTTTTACCCCAAGTAATAAACGCTGGCTCTTCATTACTTAAACCCGTTACCAAATATCGACCAGAATTTAAGTCATGGATTGTTTCAGCAACCATCCATGGGGTATTCACATCATAATATTGAATGTTATGGGCTTCTGATAATTTCCATAGCTCACCACGGCCATCATATTGATCAATAACCGATGCGCCCCAGGTATCTTCATCGATAAAGAAAGTACGTTTCGCATAAATATGTCTAGCGCCTTCTTTTAGAGTCGCCTCAACTTGCCAAACACGATGTAACTCATAACGTAAATAGTCAGCATTCAAATGACCTTTTTGAATCACGTCATCATATTTTGCGGTGGTATCAAGTAAGTTATAAGAGTTATAAGGAATATAAAGCTCTTTTTTACCAACTAACTTCCAGTTATAACGATCAGGTGCACCGTTATACATATCAAAGTTATCAGCCGTTCTTAAGCCATCAACACCTGCCGCTGGACCATCATAAGCCACATTAGGCGCACGACGTACACGACGTTGGCCGGCATTATAAACCCAAGCTTTACGTGCTTCTTTAACTTGATCTATCGTTTCATGCACCATTAAAGCAGTACCTGTTAAGCGCGCTGGGGCTGTGATCTGTTGTAAGTAATAAAAAAGTATATTGTTATCTTTTTTCGCATCACGGCCGCCTTTTAAAAACTCAGGCCATACCAACTGATCATTCATTTTTACGGGTACAAATGATCCATTAGATTGCACAGGAATAGTCGTTATAAAACGTTTAGCTGTGCCGCCACGATAACGAGTGATGTGATTCCAAATTACCTCTGAGCCATTTTGAGCAATAGGAAAAGGAATCGCTGTATCAAAGTTAGCGATACCATTACCCGATTGCACCAGTTCAGCCGTTGTCGCATTTTTCTTCACGACATCATAAAGTTCATCTGAATATGCGGCCGTTCTTTTGGTTTTATAAATAGGCATTTTATAGTCTGCATATTTTTCAAACATAGCTATTTGACCCGCACTTAAATTAGCTTTGTATTCATTAAAATTAGCACTTGTTATTTCGAATAGCGATTTTTCTTGCGAAAAAGGATTATCAGGGCGTCCACTGTTTTTACTTTTAGTAGTATTTTTACTGGTTAAACCACCTTTCCACGCAGGAATTGTACCCGCAGCATTAGCTTCCATTTTTGCACCTAATGGTGTCAGGCTTTTGCCTAATTTATTGGCTTCTTCTTGACTAACTTTTGCAGAGGCAGAAGTAGTTACCAGTGATAACATCAGTAAACTTGCTGTTGTAATATATTTTTTCATGATGATTCTCTTTAATGTTTTACAGTGTAATTAATACGAAATGCCAAATGACAGCGAGATTAAGTCTTTATCTTCTAAAATATTATGACTACCGCCTGAATAGTTGTTGTAACCTACCGTTAACGTATATTTTTGCTGATATGATGCTTCTAATGAAAAACCTAGGTTTTTGCGCCCTTCATGAAATTGTTGGGCTGGATCAGGCGAATAACCACTAACATCGTGCGCCCAAGAAAGAGTAGGTTTTAACGATATGCCGGCAAATACATCAGAATATTGCCACACACCACGCATGCGATAACCCCATGCACTGTCCGTAACAAAACCATCGGTACGACAATCACCCGAGATCTTCCCAGCAGCGAGAAGATTGGTACAATTTAAACCGCCACCGGCATCAAAATCACCCAAACCAAAGACTGAGTTTCTCCCGTAATGTTGATCAGAATCTTCAACGCCATCAGTTAAAATCACACCGACTTCTGCAATAACAGTTAACCGAGAAGCGCCCATAGTATTTTCAAAAAACTGAATAGCTGTCATCTGCAATTGCGTCACATCAAATTCATCCCAACCTTTAGCTACTTCACCATATTCAACTGCGGTAATTCTTGGGGTATAGCGTAAGAAAGGAGCTTCAGATAACGCACCATTAAGTAATTCTGGTCCACTAATTTGAACCGGCGTATCAGGTTTATAAGACACTTCACCGGATAAAGCCACACCAGCAACGTTGGTAGCAAAGCTAACGCCGTAAAACTTTAAGTCCTCAGGAAAGTCAATGTTATAACCAGGATTAAATGGTGCGAAACCACCCGCTGTAGGGTGCGATTTAGGTACAAATACTGGCGCGTTGGCTATGTCATCACCTGTAGCCGTAACATAAGCAGGAGGAATACGGGTACGAACCGTGTTAATAAGCGGCAGGCGAGAATGAATATTCATATAATAGATACCAAACTCAGTATCATTTAATGCTTCAGCATAATAACGCGCGGCTAAACCATACTGACCACCGTTATCAGGTTCCAAATCCGTTTTTCTTTCAGCGGCAAGGCCTGCAGCTAATCCCGCTTGATCGCCAAAAGGACCAACAGAGACAAAGTTACAGCCCGAGGCTGCAAAGTCAGCACCTGAAAAGTAGGTACCACAACCATCAATCTGAGTTTTCTCCCACTCATATTGATAAAAACCTTCAATACTCAAGTTTTCAGTAATACCAGCATTCGCATATAACATGCCTACAGGTAAAATACCTTCTTTTAAATCAGCACCTGGGCGTCTTAACGCTGCCACATCAAATGGGTTTGATGAATTCATGCCACCTTGAATGAAAGTACTTTCGCCCCAGCTAACCACTTGACGACCTAAACGGATATCTACTGGTGTTTCTCCTAAATCAAATGACGCATAGAGATACGCATCTAATAAGGTGATGCCAGAGAATTTAGTATTATCTTCAAAACCATCGTCACTTAAGGGGGTGTTTGGGGTATAACCATTGATTGAATTACCGTGATTTACATCACCCTTTTCAAGCGCATAATCATACCAATATTTAAAACGAACAAAGGCTCCAAAGTCGTCTTTGCTTAATTGAATATCATGTACCCCTTTAATAATTTGCGAGTAGGCATCATGTTTAGAATAGTTTAAATTACCATCATCTGTCGTGGTTGTGGCGCCAGTTCCACCGTTACTTTTACCAATAAACCTCGAATCAGCATCGCCGAGCCTCCAGCTTGAACCAATATCTAATTGTGAATTAATTTGTAGTAAAATGTCATCATCTTCACCAAAGGTGAAGTCTACCGCCTGTGCTGAAGAAGCACTAAATGCCACAGCAACAATCAGAGCTAACCGATTGATTTTAAGATTGTTATTCATCATGTTATTCGCCTATCATTATAGTTATAATACTTATTGTAATGTTTGTTGCACACTTACATTACGACAATGATTTGATTAATATTTCGCTAAATGTGCCAACCTCTTGTCATTTCGTGCAAAACTCGTAGAATATAAAAACATGAAAAATTCAGGCAACTCAGTGCAAAATTATTACTCGACATTAACCGGCTGGATGATCCCTACTTCCAAGGCTATGGATGCGCATGGCATTGATATCGCGGCGGCATTAAAAGAGTGTGATATCTCTCAAGATGTGATGGCAGATCAAGAGTCTCGCATTGCCGCAGAAAAACTTACCCAATTAATTCACTACTGCAACTCCAAATTAGCGCGTCATGATTTTTCTATTTTAATCGCTGAGCAATTCCATCCAGGTATGTTCCATGCGCTTGGCTACGCCATGATGTCTTCAAATACCTTGCAAGATGCATTAGAGCGAATTGCTCATTACAAACGTGTAGTGTCAAATACGTGTAAATTAGTTAATTACGAAGAGAATGATCAATTTGTTTTTGAGATGCAAATAATCACTTATGAAATGACAAAGCGACCTGTTTTATCATTGGTGACGGTAGAAACCTTTTTAGCCACTATTCTTCGTTTTTCAAGAGAGCTGATCACATTAAATTTTTCACCTAAAAAAATTTGTTTTACCTACGTAAAACCTGATCATGATGTCACTTACCTCGAAGACTTTTTCAATTGTCAAATTGAGTTTTCGAGCGATAAAAACGCTATTTTTTTCGACCTTGAGCAAGCAAAAGAAAAATTGTTGTGTGGTAATCCACTCATTACCCAAAGCCACGAAAAAATGCTTGATGAATTTATGGCAAGGATTGATAAAGATGATTTAACCCATGTCATTAAAAATAAAATTTTTGATTTATTGCCATTAGGTGCTCCCTCACAAACAGACATAGCCGAAGATCTCGGCATGAGTTTACGTAACTTACAAAGAAAATTGCATGACCAAGGCACAAGTTATAAAGAAATATTAGAAAATACCCGTAAAAAACTAACGATGGACTATATTGAGCAGCAACATTTAAGTCTCAGTGAAATTGGCTACTTGGTCGGTTTTTCTAGTGTTGGTAACTTTAATCGCGCTTTTAAACGTTGGACAAATCAAACACCGGGTGATTATCGACAAGGTAAAAAAAGCTAAACCTTTTACTTAGCCCTATAAAAAATGAGCCAAAGATTTGCTGTGTTGCAAAGATAATCATTTGGCACGTTTAACACATCTCAAGCTAACTTTATTCATCAATACTAATAAGTATCACACTTTTACTTATTAGGTTTTTATGCGTATACCTTATATCTCCTTTAGCAGAATGAGCCTATTGCTCATTGCATTGCTTGGTTCACTTTTTCCTGTAGCTCAAGCAAATAGTTCCTCAGACTTATTGGAATTGCCCGCCAAAAAAAGTTCGTTAGCCCATAAAAGTGTACTAATGGCCATGACGCCAAACAATAACGCTATTTTAGTTGTTGGTGAACGTGGACATATTATCAATTGGCATAACAGTACTAACTGGCAGCAGCAACAATCACCGGTAAGTGTTGCGATAACCGACCTCACACTATTATCTGATGGCAGTAAAATTGCCGTTGGTCATGACGGTGTCATTCTCAAAGTTGATAGTGGCAGCACTACTTGGCGTAAAGTATTCACGGGGACAGAAATAACACAGTTCAAAATTGCGCAATTGAACAAGCAACTAGAATCCTTAGATCGCGTTATAATGAAAACTCAAGATGAAGATGAACTTGAAGAATTAACCTACCAACGTGAAGATTTAACCTTCACGATTGATGATAACCAAGTAGAATTAAAATCTGGGCCAAATAAACCCCTATTATCTGTCACTAGTACATCGAATGATACCTTATTTGCTACCGGAGCCTACGGCATATTACTGCGTAGTAAAGACCAAGGTGAAACGTGGCAGTTAGTCAGTGATAAACTTGAAAACCCAGATAGTTATCACCTCAATGCAATTATAACCACCGCAGATGATCAGCTTTATATTGTAGGTGAAAATGGCACTGGGTTTCACTCTACGGATCTTGGTCAAACATGGTCTGTAATGGCATTACCTTATGATGGTAGTTTGTTTGGCATTATTGCTAACACTGCCGGACATACTCCTTCAACTGATAATACCCATTCCATAAAAAATAAAGTACAACTTGTCGCCTTTGGTTTACAAGGCAATATTATGGTATCCCTTGATGGAGGAGAGCATTGGCAACATACAAAACTACCCAATAATACCAGTTTGCTTGGAGGCAACTTTTCTAAGCAAGGCGATGCTTTTTTAGTTGGTCATGGTGGTGTTATTGTTAGTTTTCCTCCTGAAGATTTAACTTCATTGGCGATAAAAAAACATCCCTCAGGTGCTGCACTTTCGAGTATTTTAATTAAAGAAAACTCGCTAATTCTTGCTGGACAATTCGGTATTTCACAATGGCCAATTAAGGATGAGGAGTAAGCTCATGTCGAAGAAAAAAAACTCACATTCACCCACTGCATTAGAGCAAATAATAGAAAAATTTGTTTTTAAACATCGTGCATTGATGATGACAATAATAGTGACCTGTATTGCCATGTTAACGCTTCAAGCCGTTAAAGTGAAACCTGAAGCTAGTTTCACTAAAATGATTCCCGGCTCTCACTCTTATGTAACAAATTTTTTAACCTACAAAAAAGAGCTTGCTGATTTAGGTAATGTCATTCGTATTGTGGTGGAAAATACCAATGCTGATAGCCAAAAAAATGATATTTTTAATGCTGACTTTCAGCAAACATTAAAGCAAGTAACCGATGAGGTTTTCTATATCTCTGGCGTAAGTCGCGATGGTTTGAAATCATTATGGACACCCAATGTTCGCTGGCAAGAAGTCACGGAAGAAGGTTTTGTTGGTGGTACTGTTATTCCTGATGGTTACGACGGCTCTGCTGAAATGATTGAACGTGTTAAAACCAATGTCTTTAAGTCAGGACAAATTGGTGTGCTCGTCGCGAATAACTTCCAATCAGCGATTATAATAGCACCGCTGCAAGACATTAACCCTAAAACAGGTTTACCACTAGATTACCGCGAATTATCTAATATTTTAGAAGAGAAAATTAGAGACAAATACAATAGCGATAATGTCACTATACGTATTGTTGGCTTTGCCAAAGTGGTCGGTGATTTAATTGATGGCGCTTTGCAAGTTGTTGCTTTTTTTGTTTTAGCTGTTGTTATTACCTTTGTTTTACTTTGGCTTTATTCACGCTGCTTACGAAGCACAATATCGGTATTAGTTTTTTCAATTTTCGCTGTATTTTGTCAATTAGGCATTCTTAATTTACTTGGTTTTGGTATTAACCCTTACTCTATGTTGGTGCCTTTTCTTGTCTTTGCCATTGGTGTGAGTCATGGCGTACAAATTATCAATTCCATCATTCATCATAGTGTAACCGGCGCGAGTAATATCGACTCTGCCAAACTGGCTTTTCGCTCACTTTATATTGCAGGCATAACCGCTTTAGTCAGTGATGCAATCGGCTTTACTACCTTGATGATCATAGATATAGCAGTAATTCGTGAATTAGCCATCGCTGCCAGTATTGGTGTCGCGATTATTATTGTCACCAATTTAATCGCTTTACCTATTTTAATGAGTTACATCGGTGTTTCACCAGCAGGCATAAAATATGCACAACAGTCAGCGCACAAAACAGGTATTGTTGAAAGTTTGTTTAAAAATTTCGCTAAACCAACACTCGCAAAAATAGCTATATTCGTGGCGGTATGTTGTTTAGCACTGGGATTGTACTTTGCACAATCGATGAAAATTGGCGACTTAGACGCTGGCGCACCAGAATTAAGACCTGATTCACGTTATAACCTAGATAATGCCTACATTGTTGATAATTACAGTACCAGTACAGATTTGTTTGTCATCATGGTGAAAACTGATGTTGAGCAGTGTGCACAATATCAAACGTTAGCTTGGGTCGATCAGTTCCAATGGCAGTTACGTAATGTTGAAGGTGTTCAAGCAGTTAAATCTGTTGCAGATGTATCAAAATTTGGCCTGTTTGGCATGAATGAAGGCTCATTAAAGTGGTATGGCTTAAATCGTAATCAATTAATGACGAATGCTTCGCTATCTAAAACACCACAAGGACTGATGAATAAAGACTGCTCTATGGTTCCTGTTCTTGTTTTCCTTAATGATCATAAAGCACAAACCCTCGAAAATGTGGTTAAGGCCGTAGAAAAATTTAACGATGAAAACCAAGTTGATGGTATTGAATTTTTGATGGCTGCGGGTAATGCCGGCATAGAATCTGCCACTAATATGGTGATAGAAGAAGCAGAAACAGAAATGTTAATTTGGGTTTACTCTATTGTGATCATTATCTGTTTAATCACTTTTAGAAGTGGCCGCATCGTTATATGTATTATCACGCCATTAATTTTAACCAGCATTATGAGTCAAGGTTTAATGGGCATATTAGGTATTGGCGTAAAAGTAGCAACCTTACCTGTTATTGCCTTAGGAGTAGGCATTGGTGTTGATTATGGCATTTATATTTTCAGTAAAGTTAAAGAAGCACTAGGTCAAGGAAAGTCCTTATACATGACATACCGCTACGCGTTAAACCAAACAGGTAAAGCAGTAGCTTTCACTGGCATTACCTTAGCTATAGGCGTAGCTACCTGGGTATTTTCACCAATAAAATTTCAAGCGGATATGGGCATATTACTCACCTTTATGTTTATTTTTAACATGTTGGGTGCACTTACACTTATCCCTGCTATTGCTTGGTTATTCAATATTAACTCTCATCGGACTACAAAATAATGATCGAAATTACATCACAAGAAGCATTGGCAGAAACGTTTTTACAACAAAAAGCCCATTTTGCTAGCAACACTTATCCAAGCTATCAGGACCGTATTCGTGATTTAACCAAGTTAAAGGCGATTCTTATTGATAATCAAGAAGCCTTTATTGACGCAATGAGTAAAGATTTTGGTCACCGAAGTGCCGATGATACTAGATTGGGCGATATTCTTAGTTCGGTTATGGGAATCAACTATGCGATAAAAAAATTGAAAGGTTGGATGAAGCCTGAAAAAAAGCATATAGGTATATTATTTCAACCTGCAAAAGGTAAAGTTGTTTTTCAACCTAAAGGGGTAGTAGGGATTATTGCGCCGTGGAATTACCCAGTATTTCTAGCTTTTGGCCCATTAACTACGGCCTTAGCTGCGGGTAATACCGCCATGATAAAAATGAGCGAATTTACGCCTCATACCAACGTTTTATTAGCTGATTTAATAGCAAAACACTTTTCCCACAAACAAGTTGCTATTGTTTGTGGTGAAGCTGATATGGCCGCAGCCTTTTCAAGTGTAGCTTTTGATCACCTGTTCTTCACCGGCTCAACTGGTGTCGGCAAATTGGTAATGAAAGCCGCTGCTGAAAATTTAGTGCCTGTCACCTTAGAGTTAGGCGGTAAATCTCCGACAATTATTGATGAAAACATTGATATAAAAGTCGCGGTGAGTCGATTAATTTTAGGGAAAACCCTTAACTCAGGGCAAACGTGTGTTGCGCCAGATTACATTTTCTGTCCCGAGAATAAAGTAGCAGAATTAACGCAAGCCTTCAAAGACGCTTATCAAAATATGTATCCTAATACTCAGGATAATAATGATTGCACATGCATCATCAATAAGTCACAGAAAGCACGAATTGATGACTTATTAACGGATGCCAAAGCAAAGGGTGCCAATATAACCCCGTTAACGGCAGATAATGGTGATAGTTCATCAAGAAAAATGCCCTTAACAATACTAACCAATGTCAATGACGATATGAGCGTGATGCAACAGGAGATTTTTGGCCCTTTGTTACCCATTATTGGTTATAAGAAAGTTGAAGAAGCTATTACTTATATCAATAGCAAACCCAGACCACTTGCCCTATATATTTGCAGTTTTAATAAAGCATTTCAGCAATATATTTTACTCAACACTCATGCTGGTGGTGTATGTATTAACGATGCTGCATTTCATGTTATTAATGACGATTTACCTTTTGGCGGTATTGGTGCTTCTGGCATGGGGCAATATCATGGCAGTGAGGGTTTCAAAACCTTCTCGCATGGTAAAGCGGTACTTTCACGAGGACACATTAGCTTGGGATCATTATTGTTCCCTCCTTTTGGCAAAAAGATTCACCAACTTGTTTATAAATTATTTATCCGTTAAGCGTTTATATACTCAAAATTATTTTATTTATTAACACTAATTACACTGCTTTATTTCACTGCTTGTTCTACTCTATCTGTTATGCAGCTGAAATAAACTAGCTACTTAAGGAAAGCACATGACTAAACCTTGGTTTACAAATTATCCAGAAAATATAGCTCATCATGTCGATTTAACTCGCTATTCATCTTTGGTGGATTTATTTCATCAAACAACTAGCAGGTATAAACAACAAACCGCCTACAGTAATTTTGGCGTAGAGTTAACCTTTGATCAAGTAGATGAGCTATCTCGAGATTTTGCAGCTTATTTACAAAATGAATTAAACATTGCTAAAGGTCAGCGTGTCGCAGTGATGTGTCCAAATACGTTATGTTTCCCCATTGCTATGTGGGGCATCATTCGTGTTGGCGCAGTACAAGTTAATGTTAATCCTCTGTACACCGCAAGAGAGCTAAAACACCAACTTAATGACGCCCAAGTTGACACCATAATAATATTTTCACCTTCAACTAAAATGTTGGCTGACATTATCGATCATACTGACGTTAAAAATGTTATTACGATTGACTTAGATGATTTAGCAAACAAGGGTTTACCTTGCGATCCTGTGGATGAGCGTTTATCTCAAACCATTAGTTTCACTGATGCCTTAACTCAAGGTAAAAATAGTGAGTTGTCTGAGCCAACACAGTGCCAAGATGATTTACTATTCCTCCAATATACTGGCGGCACTACGGGGTTATCAAAGGGCGCGATGCTAAGCCATGGCAACTTAATAGCCAATATATTGCAATATCAGGAGTTTACCAAAAACAAAATAAATTACGGTAAGGATATTGTTATTACTGCTATTCCCATGTACCACATCTTTGCTTTGATGGCTAACACCCTAAGTTATTTCTATTTTGGTGCTAAAAATGTCTTAGTGACTAACCCTCGCGATATGGCAAGCTTTGTAGAAATATGGAAAAACACACCTGCAACGATGTTCACCGGAGTAAACACCTTATTCAATGGTTTATTACATACCCCCGGCTTTGAAAAAGTTGATTTTTCTTCCCTAAAACTGACTATTGGTGGCGGTGCAGCAGTACAAAAAGCAGTCGCAGATAAATGGCTACACATTACCGGTGTTAAACTTCAAGAAGGTTATGGTTTATCAGAAACCTCTCCTGTTTTGACATTAAATTTTGGTAATGCAGATCAAACTAAAGAGGTGCCGGGTATTGGCATTCCTGTACCTAATACAGATATTTCAATTCGTGATGATTTCGGTAATGAAGTTGCACAAGGTGAAACGGGTGAATTATGCGCTAAAGGTCCGCAAGTCATGTCTGGTTATTGGAATAATACTGATGCGACAGAAGCTTGTATGACACCAGATGGTTATTTTAAAACGGGTGATATCGCCATGCTCGATGAAGATGGGTTTTTCCATATAGTTGATCGCAAAAAAGATATGATTAATGTCTCTGGTTTTAATGTTTACCCTAATGAAATTGAAGCTGAAATAGCGCATATGCCTGGCATACTAGAATCTGCCTGTGTGGGCGTAAACAATGATAAAACTGGCGAAGCCGTGAAATTGTATGTTGTTACGGATAAAGAGTCTCAAGATTTTACCAACATTACAGAAGAAGATGTTATCGAATTTTGTCGAAAAGGATTAACCGCTTATAAAGTTCCTAAAGAGGTCGTCTTTATTGATGAAATTCCTAAATCGAGTGTAGGTAAACTCCTTCGAAGAGAGTTACGTTAGCTTAGTGCGATTAACACATCGCTAACATTTTACATTACCTCTATAAATAAACAGCGTCATGCTGTTTTTTTGTACTATTTGCAATTTGTTTATCAATTTTCTATCGATCCTTGTCGAGTAATGTTATACTCGCGCGCAAATTTTCAACAAGTTCTGCTTTTCACCTTATATATGTATAAGAAGAAGAAAGTAGAATAGACATTAACTAAATAGAGTAAAGTAATGGCAGATTTATCCAAATACAGAAACATTGGTATTTTCGCTCACGTTGATGCGGGTAAAACCACAACAACTGAACGTATCTTAAAACTTACGGGTCAGATCCATAAAACTGGTGAAGTACATGACGGTGAGTCAACGACTGATTTCATGGAACAAGAAGCTGAGCGCGGTATTACTATCCAGTCTGCAGCAGTAAGCTGTTTTTGGAACGATCACCGTTTCAACGTTATCGATACTCCTGGTCACGTTGATTTCACTGTTGAAGTTTACCGTTCACTTAAAGTTCTTGATGGTGGTGTTGGTGTATTCTGTGGTTCTGGCGGTGTTGAACCACAATCAGAAACTAACTGGCGTTACGCGAACGACTCAGAAGTAGCTCGTATTATCTTTGTAAACAAATTAGACCGTTTAGGTGCTAATTTCTACCGTGTTGTTAAACAAACTCAAGACGTATTAGGTGCTAACCCACTTGTTATGGTTTTACCAATTGGTGAAGAAGATGAGTTTACTGGTGTTGTTGACCTACTTACTCGTAAAGCATGGGTATGGGATGACACAGGTCTTCCTGAAAACTTTGAAATTCAAGATGTGCCTGCGGACATGGTTGACAAAGTAGAAGAATACCGTGAAATGCTTCTTGAAACTGCGCTTGAACAAGATGATGATCTTTTCGAAGCGTACTTAGAAGAAGGTGTAGAGCCTTCTATGGAAGATATCAAACGTTGTATCCGTAAAGGTACACGTACTATGGACTTCTTCCCTACTTACTGTGGTTCTGCTTTCAAAAACAAAGGTGTTCAAAACATCCTTGATGCTGTTGTTGATTACTTACCTTCACCTACAGAAGTTGATCCACAACCACTTACTGATGAAGAAGGTGAACCTACTGGTGCACACGCACTTGTTTCTCCAGATGAAACATTTAAAGCATTAGCATTTAAAATCACAGATGACCGTTTTGGTGCATTAACGTTCGTACGTATCTACTCAGGTACATTGAAGAAAGGTGACACTATTCTTAATGCGGCAACAGGTAAAACTGAGCGTATTGGCCGTATGTGTGAAATGCAAGCCGATGACCGTAACGAACTTACTTCAGCTCAAGCTGGTGATATCATTGCGATTGTAGGCATGAAGAGTGGTGTTCAAACAGGTCACACATTATGTGATCCTAAAGATCCAATTGTTTTAGAAGCGATGGTATTCCCTAAGCCGGTAATCTCTATTTCTGTTAAGCCTAAAGATAAAGGTTCTACAGAGAAAATGGGACTAGCTATTGGTAAAATGGTTGCAGAAGATCCTACATTCTGCGTTGAAACTGATGAAGATTCAGGTGAAACAATTTTATCTGGTATGGGTGAGCTTCACTTAGATATCAAAGTAGATATCCTTAAGCGTACTTACGGTGTTGAATTAGAAGTTGGTAAGCCACAAGTTGCATACCGTGAAACTATCACACAAGAAATCGAAGATTCTTACACACATAAGAAACAATCTGGTGGTTCTGGTCAGTTCGGTAAAATTGATTACCGTATCAAGCCTGGCGAACCTGGTACTGGTTTCGTATTCAACTCTGTTGTTGTTGGTGGTAACGTTCCTAAAGAATTCTTCCCTGCAATCGAGAAAGGTTTTAAAGGCATGATGGAAACTGGTGTTCTTGCTGGATTCCCTGTACTTGACGTTGAAATTGAATTATACGATGGTGGTTTCCATGCGGTTGATTCATCTGCTGTTGCATTTGAACTTGCTGCTCGTGGCGCTTTCCGTCAATCAATTCCAAAAGCTGGTGCTCAATTAATTGAACCTATCATGAAAGTTGATGTGT